>CALCNF010000276.1 GCA_937897815.1 uncultured Pseudomonadota bacterium
AGAGGAGCGCCAACCGTCCATGGTCGCGCGGTCGATCTCGTGAGTGATGCGGCCCTTGTCCAGCAGCAGCACCCGGTCGGCGAGGCGCTCCAGGGTGTCCAAGGCGTGGGTGACCATGAGCACCGAGCCTCCCTGGTCCACCCGCTCTCGCAGCGTCTCTTTGACCTCGGCTGCTGCGCGAGGGTCGAGCCCTGTGAGCACCTCGTCGAGGACCAGCAAGGCGGGGTCGCCGACCAGGGCTGTCGCGACGGCCAGCTTACGGGCCATTCCACCGCTGTACTCCCGGGTGATCCGCTCTTGGTGTTCGGTCAGGCCGAAGCGAGCAAGGAGCCCCTGGGACCGCTCGCGGGCCTCCTCGTCTGACAAGCCCCGAGCGCGGGCGACGAACTCCAGTACTTCGCGTCCCGTCAGGAACGGGTAGAGCTCAAGCCTCTGGGGGACATAGCCCGTGTGGCGTCGCGCCTCGAGGGCGTCGGTGCCGATCTCGTGACCGGCGATGGTGATGCTCCCAGAGTCGGCGATGAGCTGGCCGGTGACGACCTGGACGGTCGACGACTTTCCCGCTCCGTTTGGGCCGATCAACCCCACCCACTCCCCGGCCTTCACCGTGAGGTCCAGCGAGTCAACGGCGCGCAGGCGCCCATAGGTCTTCGTTAAGCCTCGTACCTCGAGGGCTGCTCGCTCATCGCTCATCCGAACCTCTCCGCAACATAGCTTACGGTGATCACGCTCACGACGGTCCATACGGTCGCATATCCTCGCAGTCGTTCCGCGTTCGCTGTTCGCGCGATCACCAGGGCGCTGCCCCAGACGACCGCGCATGTTCCGAGCCCGAGCCCGGTCAAGACCAACCCGGCCTCCACGCCGCCCGCCCATCCCATAGCGACGCCCGCCCAGATCCAGATCCAGATCGCGGCGGCCAGGAACGCAGACCCTGACCCGACCACGCGCGGCAGCAAGCGGTTGGGGAGCGCCGCGCGAAGCCAACGTGAGCCCAGCTCGCGTCCCTCTGTAGCCAGCGGTCCGTGGCAGGCCAGGACGGTGGCGAGTCCTCCGAGCAGCCACAGCTCTCGGTGGGTCTCGGCGAGATCGGTCGACACCCATCCCAGGCGAAGGGCCCAGAGCCCCGTGAGCCAAATGAGGATGCGATCGAGGCGATAGCGTCGCCTGAGCTGCTTCAGGTCTCGCTCGAAGAAGGGCCTGCTCTCGCTCGAGAGCAGTCGACTCCAGCCGATACCTGGACAGCGTTCCGGGAGCCCATCTTCGCGATAAGGTCCGGGGACATCGACCTCGCTGAAGCGCGCCACGACGCGGTGAAGCGTGCCCGACGCCTCCTGGGCGGCGCGGATGATCAAGACGCCGCCGATGACCGCCGCGGCGCCCAGGACGCTCGAAGCGGTTGTGGCCACCGAGGTGTCTGGATCCATGAGCGCCCGGCGCAAGACTCCGTCCATGACCAGCACGCCCGTCAGGGTACCAGCGAGGCCCAGGGCCGGCGTGTAGAGCAGCAGCGCCGCCTCAGCAGGGACGGTCGCGCCTGCCAGCATTTTCCGGCCAGCGCCTGGCGGGGCCAGCAGCGAGAGGCCGGCCTTGAGATGCAGCCAACCACAGAGCGGTACGCCCAGGGCGAAGGTGCCCAGGAGCAGACCGACGGCGTACAGCGCCAGATCCGCTGAGCCTGAACCGGCCAGTCCCCAGGCATATCCGAGGCCCGGCGCGACGAGCGGCACATGCACGACGAGGTTGCGAATGCTCAGGTCGAGCCATCGCGTCTGACCAGGGACCGGTAGCAGTCCTACGAAGCGTCGATCATCGGCGCGAAACGCTACCTCAAACGTGGTGTATGCGAACACGAGGGCCTGGAGTACCGCGAGCCAGAAGAGGTGGTCTCGCACCCTCTTGACGTCGCCTGACGCCTCGACGGCCCATCCCTGAGCGAGCCACACCGAGGCCGCGATCGCCGCCAACCCGACGGCCGTGATGCCCAGGCTTGTGAGCGCGCCCCCACCGCTACCTCGGCGAAACCAGGCTCGGAGACGAGCGACGACGAGGGTTCGTGCGTTCATCAAATTGGGCTAACACGCCTGGCCGTGAATCGCCACAAGCGGCCCCTGCCGAGAGCTGAGTTGGGTTGAGGACCTCCACGGAGACCACACGAAGGGACGCAGCTATACGGACTGTAATTGGACGCTGCTACGCGCGCGAGCGAACATCAGGGCGCTGAACTAAGGGAAGCCGGTGGAGGAAGAGCGTTGAGGAGCATCGTCGAGCTAATCGCCGCGAAGCGCGATGGAGGCAGGCTGTCGGATGACGAGATCGCGTGGCTGATCGATCAGTACGCTACGGACAAGCTGCCCGATTATCAGATGGCCTCCATGGCTATGGCGGTCTATTTCCAAGGCCTGGATGCTCGTGAGACTGGGTCGTGGACACGCGCGATGCTTCACAGCGGAGAGGTCCTGAACTTCGACGAGATCGGAGTCTCCCGTATTGATAAACACTCGACAGGCGGCGTCGGCGACAAGATCTCTCTGCCCCTGGCTCCTGCTGCGGCCGCCTGCGGGGTGACCGTCCCCATGGTGTCGGGCCGAGGGCTCGGCCACACGGGGGGAACCCTGGATAAGCTGGAGGCGATCCCGGGCTACACGGTTGGCCTGGGCGTCGACGAGTTCCGAAGTGTGCTCGCAGAGCAGGGGTGCGCGATGGTCGGTCAGACCGGGGAGATCGCTCCCGCCGACAAGCGGCTCTACGCACTGCGCGATGTGACGGCGACCGTAGAGTCCATACCGCTGATCACGGCGAGCATCATGTCGAAGAAGCTCGCTGAGGGCCTGGATGGCCTCGTCCTGGACGTCAAGGTCGGCGGGGCGGCGTTTATGAAGACGCGCGACGACGCTCGCCGACTCGCTGAGTCCATGGTCAGCGTCGGCGAGGAGATGGGTAAGCGCGTCGTCGCCTTCCTGACTCGCATGGAGGAGCCGCTCGGTCACATGGTCGGAAACGCCTGCGAGGTTGTGGAGTCGATGGACGTTCTGTCGGGCGCGGGTCCATCGGATGTCCGCGAGCTGGTCGTGACCCTCGGCGGCGCGATGGTTGAGTTGGCTCATCATGTCTCCTTTGAAGAGGGCCGAAGCCGCATCGCAAAGAGCTTGGACGATGGCAGCGCCATGGAGCGTTGGCGTGGCATGGTCGCCCTTCAAGGAGGGGACCTGAGCGCGCTTCCTGAGCCGAGGGGAGAGACGGTCGTGCGCGCCCCGAGCGCGGGCTGGGTACAGGCGATAGACGGGCTCGAGGTCGGTCTCTGCGGCGTCGCCCTCGGAGCCGGGCGCACGCGCTCCGATCAAGACGTCGACCCCATCGTCGGGGTTCGTCTCGACCGCCATCGCGGAGATCGCGTAGAGGCCGGCGAGGCCATCGCGACGATCCTTCACGGTGAGCAGGGAGCCCCCAGCGAGTCTGTCGTAGAGCGCCTTGCGGCCGCGTTCACAGTCGGTAGCGAAGAACCCGAGCCCGTTCCGCTGATCCTTGAGAGGATCGGTTAACCCAACCACGGAGGACACGTGGAAGAAGCATCCAATCAACAACTCGTCGCGCGGCTCGATGAGGCTGTCGCCGCGATCCAGTCGCGCGCGCCCGGCGCGCCGATCCTTGGCGTGGTCGCTGGAAGCGGCCTTGGAATGCTCGGTGATCTCTTCGATGACGCTGTGCGATTCCCCTATGCGGACATCCCCCACATGCCGGTCCCGTCGGTGATCGGGCACGCAGGAGAGCTCGTCATTGGTAACCTGGAGGGGCTGCGCGTCGCCGTTCTGAGCGGGAGAGTGCACCGCTATGAGGGGCACCCGATGGAGGACGTCGTCTTCGGTGTCCGCATGCTCGGACGCCTGGGCACCCAGAACGTGGTCCTCACGAACGCCGCGGGTGGTATTCCCCCATGGCTTGGCCCTGGAAGCCTGTGCCGCATCGTCGACCACGTGAACATGATGGGCGAGAACCCGCTGAGAGGGCCCAACATCGAGGCGCTCGGCCCTCGCTTCCCCGACATGAGCTACGCCTATTGCCCAATCCTTGGTGGCCGGATGGATCGTGCGGCCGCGGACGCGGGTGTCACCCTGGATCGTGGGGTCTACGCGGCCATGATGGGGCCGTCTTACGAGACGCCGGCTGAGATTCGAATGCTGCGGGCCGTTGGCGTGACCTGCGTCGGGATGTCTACGGTCCCGGAGGCGATCGCGCTACGGCACATGGGCGTGCGGGTTGGCGGCATCAGCGTCGTCTCCAACGCCGCCGCCGGCGTTGGCTCAAGCCTCCTCGACCACAGCGAGGTCAAGGACGTCGCGCTTGAGGCCGGGCCCCGTCTGATTCGGGTCGTTCGAGCCCTGGCCGCGCAGCTCGCATCGGAGCCGCTTTCGTGAGCCGCCAGGCCGAAGACGAGTTGGTCGAGGCCGCCTGGTCGGTGCTCCAGAATGCATACGCGCCCTACAGCAACTTTCGAGTGGCGGCGGCCGTGCGTGGCGGAAGCGGCCGCGTATATGCGGGCGTGAACGTGGAGAACGCCTCCTATCCCGTGGGGCTGTGTGCAGAGCGGAGCGCGATCGCCGCGGCGGTCGCTGGGGGGGAGAGCGCGCTCACATGCGTAGCCATCGCGACCGACACCGAGAACCCCGTGTGCCCCTGCGGCATGTGTCGTCAGATGATCCGAGAGTTCGCAGAAGACCTGCCGATCGTTCTCTCTGCGCGAGGAGACAAGCGTACCCGGCACACGCTGGCGGCGCTCCTTCCCGAGAGCTTCTCGCCTGCCGATCTCGACTCCGACTCCTGAGCGGATAAAGGTCTCCGCATCCGGCCTCTGGGGAGGGTGGTAGATGCCGGCGCGGAGTGCTCTCCTCGGGTTGGGCCTGAGGAGAGACCAACCCACCCGACGTCGCCCCCGAGTCGGGTGGATTGGTATGCGAGATGTGACTCTTCACGCTCGCTGGCGTCCTTATGCAGGCCGCCGCATCGGGCGCCTGTCACGCCGCGACACAGAGTTGAAGTTGCACGGCCCGTGCCAGGACACGGCTGGGTCTCATAACTTATTGAAAACACAGGGTGGGTGTGTTTCGGCTATGCAGCTTTTGCGTGGTCCAGTGCAAGAAGAAGGTGATCGGCGTCTACTCGAAGAGTCGCGTGAAGTCAGCCCGCCGCACGCGCTCTTCTCCGAGCGCTCGCGATGCGCCGTTCGCCTCCAGGTCTTCGACGAAGGGACGCAGGCGGTCGATATAGCGAGAGCTCGTAGGCGCGATCGCGAGTACATGGTCCAGCGCAGACCTGGCGGAGGCCGCCTCGCCTCTCTGAAGACGGAGCACGGTCAGCTGAAGCCACAGGATGGCGTGCACCGTGCGTGCCTCGCGCCGACGGTTAAAGGCATCACTGGCGGCGACACGGATTCGCGCTTCATCGAGGGCCTGGGCCTCCGAACGCTCAGAGATGGGCCCGTCTCCAGAGACCACTCGCATGTACCCGCCGGCGTAGCTCAAATCTGCGACATCAAAGGGCTGCGAGACACTGGGTTCCACCATGATGGGTCGTGTCTGCGCGAGCTCAAGGGCCCCCGAACGCGGGAACTGCGCTCCTTCGCTGGCCGCTTGAAGCAGCGGGGCGAGGCCAGGATCTCTCGCAAGGAGGATCTCCCTGAGCGGCGCACCGTTCTCCACGTTTCGCTCGAGCCCCTGATGCACTGCGAGCACATCGGGCCGATATCCGTCGACCGCCTGATGGGCCAGGCGGTTGAAGTGAAGAAAGGTGTTGGACGTGAGCCACAGAGCGTTCGGGGGCGTGTCCCTCAGGAGCGCCATGTCGGTCATCATGGGCGTCGTCTCGGTGCTGTGATCGATCTGCTGGAAGCTCAGTAGACTCGCGGTCCCAGCCCACAGGGCTGCGAAGCCCATGAGGCTGACTCCCGTCAGTCGAACCACGCTGGAGCTGTGCTCCAGCGTCCACACCAGCGCGACGCCGGCCAGGGCGGCGATGAGGGCGAGGCTCATCTGAAAGTACCCGTAGGCGTCTGGATTGGACGGGTCGATGACCATGCTCACCTTGGACGCGAGGTTGCCGACGAGCGCGACGGCGCAGGCGGTCTCCAGGACCGGTGACCGGATCGAGAGGAGATAGGCTCCAACCAGGGCCAGGAGCAGAATAGGGGCCCCTATGGCGTCGTGCAGCATCTCGATGGCGACGACGATGTTCTCCGAGATGGGCGACGAGCTCTCGGTTACGGAGGACTGGAACGCCTGGGCAGAGACCAGATCCCAGAGTCTCCCCAGCGTCCTTGGATCTCCGTAGTTGATCAGGGGATCGGTCATGGCTCGCAAGGGCAACACGGCATAGAGGAGCGCCGCAGGGAGCGCCCAGGCGACCGCGCGCGCGAGACGCCCGCTGCGCGAGTCGTTGGCCTCCGGCGGACGGGCCATGAGCAGAACGAGCAGGGCGGGCA
>CALCNF010000277.1 GCA_937897815.1 uncultured Pseudomonadota bacterium
CGAGCAGAGGTGATCGGAGATCAGCAGGAAGCCGAATTTTTGCCAGCGGAAGCTTCCCGCCGTGCTCTCGGTGAACTCCAGGCGGTCGTACACGTGCTGTCGCATCAGATCGATGTCTAGATATCGCTCCAGGAGATCGACGCGAATCGCAGCCAGCACGTCCTTATCGATCGAGATGGAGGCGAAGTCGTCCTCCACGTAGGTTTGGATGCAGTCGCCGCTCCATGGATCGGTGCACGCGCCCTCGAGGCACGCGCAGTCGCCGGTCTCAGGATCGAAGACGCCGAAATCTCCGCAGGGCGAATCGCAGGAGGCGTCCCCGCAGGCGTCCTCGACCTGCACGTCCAGCGGCCCAGCCTCTTCAACTTCGCTGTCTTCGACGGGGACGTCCACAGCCGGCACGTCCTCGACGATCTCCTCCAAGGTCTCCGCCACGGACGGCGGGCTCTTGGAGTCATTGCAGGCGAGCAGCCCTGTTGCCAAGAGCAGACAGGTGACGGCGTAGAGGGGGAGCCTGCGAGGGCGCCGCGGCCGCACGACCGCGCGGCCTCGTTTCGTAGATTTGAGCCTCATTGCGGCAGCACCGAAGAGAACACTCGTAGAGGAATTGAAAAGTGTGCCCCAAATGCTCCACATCAGCGCGACAATGACAAGAAGGATTTGTCCCATTCCCGACCCGTGTGAGCCGCCCGCTCCCGAGCATCCCGACGACGACGGAGCGCCCGGGTTGGACGCTGGTTCTTGATGCGCCTCCGCCGCGTCCGTCTCCGAGGAGGCGTCGAGCTCAGGCGTCTCTTCAACGACAGGGGGACTGTAGGGTACGTCGACGGAGGCTTCGCCCAGCTCCACCCCCGACGCCGTGACTCGGACCGTCAGCAGGGGATCGGTGCCATCGGAGCGAACCCGAGCGATCTGGTGACCGCTGGTCTCCAGCTCGAGGGACTCCTCTTCCACGCCACCCTTAATCTCCATGGAGGCTACACAGGAGACACCGAGGGGCTCACCGAAGGCATTCATGGGCGCCACGCGGACCTCAAAGAGCGTGTCTGGGTTCTCCGGATCTTCGAGCGGGGTCAGGGTCACAAAGGACTCCTCACCAGAGACCGCGACCTGTCCTCGGGCGCGTCGCTCGAAGGGAAAACTCGCGAGAAGACGACCGTCGGCTGTCTTGACGCGGACCTCACCGGGGCCAAGCCCCGGCTCGGTCTCCAAGAAGGCATAGACGTCGTAGGATCCGGGAATCATGCCAGGCTCTTCGGTGACAAACGCGCCATCCGCCTCCACCTGAATCATGTCGGGCTCCGGGCTCATGATGCGGCCCTTCTCATCGAGCAAGATCATGAAGACAGGGATCACATCTCCACCCTCCAGAAGGCGGTTCTTGGCGATCCCTCCGACGATCTGCGTGAGGTCCGATGTGGCCTCCTCGAGCGTCCGCGTTCCAGGAAGCTGAAGGTCCCAAGTGTGGCCACCCTCGCCGTCTCGAAGAACCACGGACTCAAGACCGTCAAGGGACTCCCACGGTAGCAAGAGGCGCACCCGCCCCATGGAGACGCTGATCACGCTCAGCGTGCTCTCGAGCAGCTCTCCCAGAGGCGTCTCAATGCGCAGCTGCTGGGAGACCGCCGTGGGTCGGTCTCGTGGGATGACTACGAAGGCGGCCCACTCCCAGAACTCCGTGACACCCCCGAGGATTCGGTAGGGATAGGTGTCAATGCGCGTAAATTGGGGGTCCACGGCGTAGCCTGTCGGGATGACCCAGGTTGGGGACGAAGGGAGGTCGGGCGGGAAGATGGCCACCTCAAGGGCTGAGGACAGCGGGACATCGACCTCAACCTCGAGGATCTGTCGTTCGCCATCCTCCTCAACATCGATCTGAGGCACAGCGTCCACGAAGATCATCACCGTGCTCGGATCATACTGATCGCTCGCGCCAACGTGGTGGAGACGCAGGATCGCTGACTCTCCCGGGATCGGAGGGCTGGGCGAGGTCTGCAGCGTCCAGCGAGACGCGCCGGGCCGGATCAAGCGAACGGGACCCTCGCCGACCTGCATGAAGACCGCCTCCTCGCTGTCCTCATAGATCGGAACAGGGCAGGCCTCCGAACCCGGATCGCAGCAGGTCCAGGAGCTCGATAGCGTCCCGAAGCACACCGGATCGCTCAAGCTCTCGGGCTGGATCTGGATACCGGCGAGCTCACCTGGCTCGTCGACGAGCCACTGAGGTTCGCTGATGAGCTCAAACGGCGTCCCCACGTCGACGACATGGTCGGTGACCGCGCCCGAAGGCCAGACCACCTCCAAGCCAACCGTGGAGGCGCACGACTCCCAGGCGAACC
>CALCNF010000278.1 GCA_937897815.1 uncultured Pseudomonadota bacterium
ATCTTCATGCACTGCCTGCCCGCCCACCGGGGCGAGGAGGTCTCTGCTGAGGTCTGCGACGGACCACAGAGCGTGATCTTCGACCAGGCCGAGAACCGGCTGCACGCCCAGAAGGCGATCATGGTCCAGCTCATGGGCTGAGGCCCGCCGAGGCCCTCAGAGCTAGAGCAGGAGCAGCGCGAAGAATCCCACGACCATCGGGATGCTGAAGTTGTCGTCGACGGGCTCCGTGACGACCTCGACCACCGCTCCAACTGCGCCCGAGAGCAGGCTCAGCGCGACGACGGTCGTCAGCGCCACCTCCGGGTGGAACACCGCGAGAAAGAGCCCGATTGCGAGCGCCGCCGAGACGAAGAAGCCCAAGCTACCCTGGAGGCTCTTCTGGCCACGGAGCTTCGTCCGGCCCCACCGCTTGCCCACGATCGCCGCGACAGGATCACCGATGGCCAAGGCGAGAACGCCGATCTCGATGGCGAGCATGGGCATGGTGAGCAGCCCCATCAGGGTCGCCAGCGCGAACCAGGTCGACGAGGGGACCTGGCGGTGCTCATGGGCCCGAGCGATCGAGCCGACGGGGCCCTTCACGAGGTACACCTGGAAGCTCGGGATGATCCGCCGCGCCAGGTCGAGCGTGAAGAAGAGCGCCGTCACGCAGGCCGCGGTGAGGATCGCTTGATTCTGGGTCGTGAACACCAGCTCGCAGAGCATCACGGAGATCAAGCCGTTGTTCACATGGAACAGGTTGCGCAAGTAGTTCTGGGGCTTGATGCGCTCGAGCCTCAGGCCGCGTGGCACCTCCCAGCGCCCCGTGTGAATCTCCTCGCGCAAGGCCTCATAGGAGTGCCCGAGCCAGGTCCATCGTTCGCGAAGGCCGTCGACACATGGGCGGCTCTCTCTCAAGCGCGACGACATCTCTCGGAGGTGATCGGCAGCCTCATCGAGCTTCCTCGCCACGTCGTCGCCCATATCGCGACGCGCGTCCTGAAAGCGCTCGGCCAGCGCGTGGGCCGTTCGAGACAGCTGGTGCCGCCGCTCCGCCACACGTGAGCGTCCCGCGCCCACCACCTCCTCAGAGGCGAGAACGAAGTCGTACAAGGATACGGTCAGGTCAATGATGGCTTCGGACAAAGGCCTCTCCAACCGGGTGAAAGCGCCAAATCGCGCGGAAAATAGGGCTGATGGGTGGCGATTGGCAAGTTTGGGTCCGCTCCCTGCTTCGTCGGCCCTCGGGGGTACCCAAGCGATCGGGCGTACGCTAGCATCTGTCCCTATGGATCTTTCCCCCTACGATCGCATTCTGTCGGGCTACCAACCGTACCTGGTGGCGCGTCCCCCCGTCCTGGAGGCCATCAACCGGTCGCCCCTCGGGATCGACATCCCGTCCGAACACCTCTTTGATCCGCAGCACACGGGGGGCCGCGAGTTCGTGAACCTGGTCAAGAAGCTCGACGCCCTCACCTTTGGACCCATGGGCCTCGAGATGCCGGATTGGGTCTTCTACGATTGTGCGGTGATGCCGGGGGCCGTCTTTGGCTTCGCCTGTGATGCGGCGACCGTCGATCCCTGGGTCAAGCGCGTGCTGGACGTCCCGGCCGGATACACCGGGCTGGTTCCGGTCTCGATCTTCATCGCCATTCCCATCGCTCACCGTCAGTCGACGCTGGTCTACACCCTGTGCAGCGTGAATCAGGCCGCGCCCGGATCCGCCCCGGAGGGGCTGTGGCGCCTGACGCTCGCCGCGGGCACCGCCGCCCTCGGTCGAGACGAGATCGTTGCGACGGTCCAGTGGCGCTCCCCGCGCCTCGGCCTCTTCAGCGGACTTGGCCCTCTGGAGATCCTCACCGCCTGGACACCCGCCCACGATAACCCGACCACGTGCACCCTCCGTTGCACGGTCAACGACGCGGCTCGTAAACGACTGCTGCGCGCTGACATTCGAGACGTCTCGGACGTGCAGCGCTACCTGGACGCGGACGACCAGGAAGCGATGCGAGAGCTTCAGTCCGAGATCGAGGGAGGGCTGTACGTCGCCATCGCCGGGCCCGCTGAGGTGCGCGGTTCCGAGACCCGAATCCCCCTCCACGTCCAGGATGAGGAGACCATCCAGGATGGCCAGGCTCAACGCTTCACGCGGCAGTTTCACGGATGATCAAGACCTTCAACGACGGGATCTTGCGGGACTACGGCACCTTCGTGGTGGCGACGCCCAGAAACCTCCCTCACCTCAACGACAGCCCCTTCGGCCTCCCTCTGAACTGGCACATCGATCCGCTCTCCATGGCCTCCGAGGAGTTCCTGAACCTCCTCCAGCGCCTCGACGCGCTCACCTTCGGACCCGAGGGCATGCCCATGGACAAGTGGGTCTTCTACGACTGCGCCGAGCTCCCGGGGTTCATCTATGGCTTCGCCATGCCCGCGAGCGAGCTCACGGCCCACGAGCGGGAGCTCTTCGGGGCGAGCCCGGGCTACGACGGACCCGTGCCCATCTCCATGTACATCGCCATCCCCATGTATGAGGAGGGCACCTGGTTCGGCCACAACCTGGCGAGCCTGAACCGAACGTTCCCCGACCGCGGTCTGCACCACCTGGGCTCGATCACGAAGGCGATCGCCATGAAGGCCTTTAAGGTCGAGCGCTTCGTCGGCGCGACCCAGTGGGAGAGCAAGGCGCTGTACATCCACACCAAGTTCGGCCCGCTCGATCTGGAGACGACCTACACCCCCGCCCACTCCATCGAGGAGACCCTGACCTACGCCCACCGGGTCACTGAGGACTGCCTCCGGGCGGCCGCTGGAGACCCGGACGTGACCCTGGCGCGGCCGACGCCCGACCTCTTTCTCGACGCCCACGACGTGGAGGGGATGCGCGCGCTCCAGGACGAGATCCAGAGCGGCGCCAGGTTTGTGCTCTGCGGTGCCCCGGCCATCGAGGGAGCGAGCGTCGTTCACCCGATTCATCGAGCGGGTTGATTCCCCCACTCGTGCCCTTTCGATCGCGCCCACCTTTCGCTAGGATGTTCGGACCTGGCCCCTGTAAGGGGCCGAGTCACATCTTTGCCCAGGGGCTCCCCTATGAATCGTCTCCGGACGCTCATGACTCTCGCCAGCATCGCCGCCGTGCTCGCCATTCCCCACCAGGCGAACGCTCAACAATCGGCAGAAGAGACAGCGGCCTTATCGCTGTTCGAAAAGGGAAAAGCGGCCTTTAAAGCCGGGAATTTCGAGGAGGCGCTTCCCCTCTTCGAGCACGCGCAGACCGTGGTCGACAACGTGCACACCCAGTATTACCTGGGACGAGCCTTCGCGGCCGTGAACCAGTGTACCAAGGCCCTGCCCTTCCTCGCCCAGGTCGACGGACAGCTTCCAGACAGCGTGGAGGGCTTCCGGCTGGCTGATGAGTCACGATGCCTCAAGGCGGCGGCCACAGAGAGCCTGGCCCAGGGTGACTGCCGCGTCGCGATGCCCATGCTCGAGAAGCTCTCGGGCAGGCTTGAGGGCGAAGACGAGACCTGGCGGGCCGAGAAGGCCAACCACTGCGCGACCCGCGCGACCGATTTCCCCACAGACACGGCGACCCGCAAGGCGGCATATGGCCTCTACGAGGCCGCAGTAAGACTGGTGAACAAGGGTGATACAGCCGCCGCAGAAGGATTGTTCACGAAGACGCTCGCCCTGGCCGACGAGCCCGTCGTCAGGCGACGTCTCGCTCAGGTTCAGCTCACCACAGGGGGATGCCTACCTGCGCTCAAGACGCTGGAGGGAATTCCCGCAGGGGCGCGCACGGACGCAGACACAGACCTCCGGGAGGCCTGCGGCACCTACGCACCAGGAGCGGGAATCTCGGGGCCGGCGCTCTCCTCTGTCGTCGCGCTGGTCACGAGTGGGCTGGCGGCGCGACGCGAGGGGCGACTCGCGGAAGCACAACACGCCTTTGATCAAGCCGCTAAGGCCGGTAAAGCCCCCGCGCTGGAGGCTCTAGCCATCGACCTGCTCTACGAGCTTAAGCGCTGTAAACAGTTCGCCGTGCGGATCGCCGAGGCCTCTCAGCCTGTTCAGCTGGCCCTGACCGACATCGGCCAGCGTATGAAAGACTGTGGCGTGGATCCTACGGTCCTCGGGGTCGCCACCGGCAACCTCAATTCTAATGTCCTCCCACCGACACCTATGACGACGACGCAGATCGTAAGCTTGTCGCTCATGGGAACCGGTATCGGTTGCCTGGGCGTGGCAGGGCTGATGCAGCTCGACGCCAACACCCACTACGATGACGCCAACAGCGAGGTGGAGTTCGCAAACGGTCCGGAGGCCAGCGACCTTCAGGCTGTGGACGCCCTCAACCTGTCCTATGACCTCGAGGACAGGGGCGACGAGAGCATGGAGAAGGCCCAGCTCTTCGT
This sequence comes from uncultured Pseudomonadota bacterium, assembly GCA_937897815.1. Classification (GTDB taxonomy): domain Bacteria; phylum Myxococcota_A; class UBA9042; order PHBI01; family CALCNF01; genus CALCNF01. Next base: position 4,398 of record CALCNF010000278.1, read on the forward strand.
CGGACTGGGCGCGACCTTCATCGTCGCGGGTGTCACCATGCTCTTCTGGCCAGAAGGGGGAGAGGCGGCTGAGGACAGCGGCGAGACCGCCGCGAGCCTTCAGCCGTGGCTATCGAGCGACACGGTCGGACTCGCGGGGACATTTTGAAAGGCTTCACGACGCGAGTTTACATCCTTGGGTCGCTGCTCGCTGGGCTTCTCGTTGGAGCCTGCGGCTCTGAGAACCCGGAAGCTGAGCTCCTGCTTCTCGAGATTATGGAGATGCCTGAGGCACCACCCAACGAGCTGAAAGAGCTGACGATCCACACCTTCGATCCGGCAGCGGAGGACGGCATCGGTCACGAGGCCTATCCGTTCAACCCCGTTATGCGCGCCGAGCCAGGCCGATGGGTCATCGACTTTACGGACTTCGCGGAGGCGCGCGCGGAGGACGACTCGGCTGCGGAGCTCGATCTCGTGATGGTCGCACCGAACGAGGAGGGGCGGCTCCGAGGAATCGTTCGCGCCACTATCGACACGGATGAGCGCGGCGTGATCGTCCTCCAGCTCAAGCAGATCCCCAAGACCTGTGATGAGGACAGCGATGGGCTCCTGGACTGCTCCGAGTCCCTGTGCTGCCAGAGCGAAGGTGAGATCCTGGTCTTCAACGATCCATGCCCAGACGACAAGTTCGCCAAGGACGACGAAGACCAGGCGTGCGAGGTGACGGCCGACGCCTGCGAGGGCCTATCCTGGGATGGCGCGGCCGTGGGCGAGGACTGCGTGCCACCCGGGATCTGCGATCCAGGAACGGTGATCTGCCAGAGCTTCAACGGGGAGACGAGAGCCATCTGCGACTCCTTGACGATGCCCGCCAATGAAGGCGGCCCCCGGTCCTCAGAGCTTTGCAACACCATCGACGATGACTGTGACGGCCTGATAGACGAGGACATCGAGGGCGCTGAGCTCGGCGAGACCTGCGCTGGCATCGGCGCGTGCCCCGATGGTGTTTGGGAGTGCCAGGCCGCGCCCAACGCCGATGAGCCCACGGGCCGTTACTGCAGCACCAACCTTGACGGCAGCGCGTACGCGGGTCTCGAGGAGGTCTGCGACGGCGTGGATAACGACTGTGACGGGGAGCCCGACGAGGACTTCATCGACACGGACGATAACGGGGACGCCAACTGCGTGGACGACGACGATGACGGCGATGGCGTGAACGACACGAATGGCGCGGGCGACCCCCTCGACAACTGCCCCCTCATCGGGAACGGCGACCAGCTCGACACCGACGAGGATGGCGAGGGCGACGCCTGCGACGCGGACGATGACAATGATGGCGTCAATGACGTGTCGGAGGACAGCGCCGTCCTCGACTGCGCGCCCCTAGACGCCTCGGTCTATCCGGGCGCCGATGAGCTCTGCGATGGAAAAGACAACGACTGCGACGAGAGCACGCCCGACGGCGCCGAAGAGGATTGCGATGACGGGGACCCGTGCACGACAGACACCTGCGATGGCTCCTGCCAACACGCTGCCATCGAGGGGTGTGGACAGGACGAATGCTCGAACGATGGAGATTGTGACGACGGGAACCCGTGCACGACCGACAGCTGCTCAGAGGGCGAGTGCCTAAACGCAGTGCTCGGCGCAGATGAGGGGTGTGGAGAGACGCCATGCACGAACGACGCCGACTGCGCGAACGTGGATAACGACCCATGCACGACCCATACCTGCTCTGCGGCCGATATGTGCGAGTTCAACCAGGACGAATCCAAGAAGGAAGGCGAGCCTTGTGGGGCGGACAAGGTCTGCAACGCCAGCCAGCAGTGCATCACGCCTGTATGCACCCCAAACACGAACTACTGCGTCGGCGCTGTCGCCAAGACCTGCAATGCATCGGGCACCGGGGACTCCCAATCGGAAGACTGCTCATCCGCTGGCAACGTCTGCGTGGACGGCGAGTGCCTCGCTGCGGGCTGTGAGCCGTCCTGCACGCCAGGCACGTGCGGGTCAGATGGATGCGGTGGGCTTTGCGCCTGCGGCCCCTCGCAATACTGCGAAGCTGAGCTGTGCCAGGACGTTGTCTGCACACCGGACGAGACCTACTGCAATCTCAGCGGATACCCTGAGACCTGCAACGAAGAGGGTTCAGGGCCGATCGAGGAAGGCGTCCCATGTGGTGAGGGACAGGAGTGTGAGGCGGGCAAGTGCGTTCCGTCTTGCGTCCTCCAATGCGACGAAAAGGACTGTGGCGCTGATGGCTGTGGAGGGTCGTGCGGCGAGTGCCTGAATGACGAAACGTGCAACGAAGGAACCTGCCAGCTTTCTATCTGCCCCGACGACCAAGAGCTTCAAACGGACGCCCTCATGGAGGGGCTCTTGACCGCGGAGCCGCTCGGCTCAGGCACCGTCTTGGGCGTCGCGATACATGGCGAGTACCTCTATCTGCTCTTCGTTGACCAATCCGGACAGGGCAACAGCGGGCTTCATGCGTTCAACATGGTGACCCATGAACGAGAGCACTTCCAATCGTACGAAGGCTACTTCGTGAACGAGCCCATGGCCGTACAGCTCCATGGGATGAGCGTTGACGCTGACACAAACGGCCTGTTCATCGCGGTCAGCGCGTTCGCCGACGATCAGGGTGCAAACTACCAAACGGCGGTCCTCGCATATGACATTGAGGGCGGAGGACTGAGCCTGAGAAGACAGTTTGACCTGGAGTACCTGAACACCTGCCCGGGTTGCGCTATGGCCTGGGGTACCACCTCGGTGGAGGGGATGAAGGCGTCCGATGGGCACCTCGCCCTGCTCCTGAGCAGTGCCGTGGACATGTATTACTTCTCCATGGTTCTTGTGTTGGAGACAGAAGAGCTGCTCGATGACCAAAAAGCATCGAGCTTTGGAGGCGATGACCTATCGGCCATCGCGATCAAGTCCAACGACAATGCTATCGCATTTCAAGATGTGGGAGTCTCAGAAGACAGCGTCGTTGTGCTCTATCAAGACACCTATGATTTCAGTTTCGGCATCGAGACATTCATTTTACCCAGCGCCGTACCGTCCATCATCGACGGGGTCTCTGACATCATCGGTGACGTCTGGTTGGGCAACGACCTGAACCTCTCAGAAGAGCAATTCGCGAATAAGCTGGAGGTGTCGGGAGATGTCGGCGTGATCATCGGCCACAATACGCTGCTGAGAATGAACCAGGCCATCAACTCGTCCTGGACACTCGGCACCCCGGTCTCCTTTGGCGGATGCGAACAAATCAAATGCCACTACGAGTTCCTCGGCGCCTATGTGGACAACCACGCACTCTTCAGCGTTCCGAAGACCATCTTTACGTTGCGCACAGAGTTCAACGAGGGCCAGGCTACGGATAACTTCATCACAGAGCGTTGGTCCCTTGGCCCAGCATCGGGGTTCCTCACGAAGCTTGAGGATCAAGCGGTGGAAGTTCCTTTTCCCTTCGACACGGAGAGCGCTGAGGCCGTGAAATGGAGTGGGAGCCCTATGGCTGGGGCAATGGTCGACGAAACCACCCGGATCGTTAACGCCTACGCTGAAGCGGGGCAGATCTCCATCCTGCAATACGCGACTGATTTTGACGCGGACGCTCCGATCACTCCGCAGAACACGTCAATGCCGCTGGAGTACACGACAGGAACCGGCCAGTCGCTCTCCGTCGCGAACGACCTGCTGTACATCGGCCTGGGACAGAGCGGCGCCCTCCCGATGGACGTCTCCTCGCCTGC
>CALCNF010000279.1 GCA_937897815.1 uncultured Pseudomonadota bacterium
AGACGAAGCTTCGAGGCGCAGGTCAGCCAACATGGCGCTCAGCGACGAACCGGTCGCGTCGTCGAAAGAGACGCCGTGGACGCGCGCCTCCGCGCGAACCCGCGCGACCACCTGCTCGATGAGCTGGCGCTCGACGACCTGCGAGGACTTCCCGCTCCGTCGCGCGAGGTGACGACCCTCTTGAGACCAGCCCGCGACCAGGGTCTCGACCCGCTCCAGAACGCGCTCAGTCTCCTCAGCGCCCGGGGCGTTCACCTTCACGTGAAGGAGCGCCTCCTTACGGTCCTCAGTCATGAGCTGACCCACCGACGGCTGCCCGACGATCATCCCATAGATGGAGCGCACCTTTGCCCGGGTGTCGGGGATCCGCGCCTGGCCCTCAAACGCCTCGTTCACGAGCGCGACGACCTGCCCCACGTGCGTCACCGAGGTCACCTCGGGCTCCGCGCGGATGCGGTCGGCGAGCCACCGCATCTCCCTCAAGGCCTCAGGGTCTTCGAGATCGCCGGTGAAGTGCAGCTGAATGAACTGGGCTCCACCGAACCGATCGGCGAGGAACCGGTCGGCCAGATCGGGCGCGCTGCCCTCCGAGTAAAAGCTCTTTGGATCCATCCGGCTGTCGACCCGACCGACCCAGAGGGCGCTGACGCACGCGAGGACACCCACGCCGACCGCGACCCAGGCGCCCCGCCGCTGCGCCCAGCCCGTCAGGTTCGCCCAGAGCTCCACCGCGGCCTCTGGCGGCTCTTCACGGGGCTTGAGCTCCAGAAGCACGATGACGGCCGGGATGAACGTGAGCGCCAACACCAGGGTCACCAGGATCCCCAACGCTGTGTATCGACCGAAGGTCTGTAGGGGCTCGATGTCCATGAGCAGAAAGGACGCGAAGCCCGCGATGGTCGTCAGGCCTGCGGCGATCACCGTAGGACCGACCGTGACCAGGGTCTCAACCACCGACTCCACGGGCGCGACATGCGGTGGTTGTGCGTAATACCGGGCGAGTATGTGTATCGAATACGCGCTGCCGATGGCGAACAGGATCACGGGCATGCTGCCCAGGACAATATTGAAGGGCTCGCCGGCCGCCGACATCGCCCCCAGGGCCGTCAAGATGCCGATGCCCGTGCTCACGAGGGCCAGACACGAGCCGAGCAGGTTCCGAAAGGCGACGACCAGGATCAGAACGATCACCGCCACCGACCAGGGCGTCAGGGTGCGCATGTCGCGCTGGGTCGTGTCATAGATGGACGCGGAGATGAAGGGATTCCCGCCCTCGATCAACCGCGTGGAAGGCAGCTCGGCTCGGACCACCTCTCGAACCTTGCCCGCCATGGTTCTGGGATCCTCACCGACCGCGAGGGCGCAATAGATCAGCGCCGCGCGGCCATCCTTGGACACCAGGTTTCCAACGACCTGATCCCTGGAGAGCACCCGCGTCGCGAGCCGATCTCGCTCCTCAGGGCTCGTGGGTATGGCGTTCACAAGTCGACCCGCGACGATCCCCCCTTCCGCGTCCGGGCTGAAGTCCTCCACGTTGCTGAGGCTCAGTACGTGAGCCAGCCCTTCGAGCTCCTCGAGGCGCTTCGTGGCCGACTCGAGGGAGCGCAAAAATCCCGGCGCGAACACGTCATCGGTCTCCAGACCGACCAACGCGAGGTCCAGGCCCCCGAAGCGCTTGTTCACACCGTAGAAGGTCTCCACCTCAGCGTTCCCCTGGGGGAGAAACGCAAGAAGGTCGTCGTCATGCTCGACCTGAAGGGACAGCTGCAGGGACACGGCCGCGAGGACGGCGACCGCGCCGACGATCGCCCGAGCCACGGCTGTGCGGGTGATGAGACGAGCGAACCGCTCCATCAAGGGGCGCCTCCCCTGTACCCGGCCAGGCCTATCTCCTCGAGGTACTCTTCGGCCAAGGCCCGCCAGGGCTTCTCCAGGCGTCCTCTTCCGCTCTTCGCCAGCGCCGCCGTGAACGACGCGTAGGACTCGCTCAGCTGCTCATCGTGATAGAGCGCCTCGCCGAGAAAATAGTGGTTCATTGCGGTCGGTGAGACCTCGACCGCCCGCGCCAGAAGCTCCACTGCGCGCTCCTTGTCACCGATGCTTGTCGGCCACTCCGGCGCCTCCAGATAGATCTTCCCGAGGAGCCTCAGAGGCCCCGCCTCGTCATAGGCCTCTCCCAGGGAGAGCGCGCGCTCCGCCTGCTCGACGAGAGGAGCAATTCGCTCGAGCTCCTGGCTGTTCTCTGCATCGAAAGCGAGGGCCACCGCGAGGAAGTAGTGGCCCTCGACGCGCTCCGGCTCGGCCTCCACGGCGAGGCGTCCGGCCTGGAGGGCTCGCGCGATGAACGTTTGTCGCTGCTTGGCGTCGCTGAGCGCGCGACCCAGGAGGCTCGCGCCGCGCGCCTCTCGCCAGTGCAACTCAAAAGGTGCACCCAGCCCTCGCCCCTGAGCGGCCTCGATGGCGGCGAGAGAGCGATCGAGGTCCGCGTGGTTCGCCCCGCGGTCGCTTTGGAGCTGGTCCACCAGAGCCAACAGTCCGTCCAGATCCTCGGGCAGACCCTCTCCTCGATCGGCCGCCGGAACGAACGGCGCCTGAGCGGAGGCGCAGCCCACGAGGTAGATCATGGCCAAGAGCAGGAGGCCTCGGGCCCCAAGCGTTCTCCAAACGTCCAAACCACCTCTCCGGAGTGACAGCGACAAGAAGCATAGCGCTCCGTTGAAGATCGGTCGACCGAACACCCTCTGACTCACGAGCGATGGTTCCGGACCGACCGTGGGCGCTGGTCCTCCGTCCCCGGGTCGATTAGCATCATCGTGATGCGTGAACGGATGCTCCAATGGATGGTCGAGACGGCGACCCGCACCCCCGGCCGTGTCCTCGTGGGCGCGAGCCTGTTCGCGGTGATCGCGCTGGTCTTGATCCCGGGCCTCCAGATCGACGCCAGCCACACGGGGATGATGGACCCAGAGAGCGAGCACATGGTGCGCGCCAAGACCTTCCATGAGCGATTCGGAGAGCCCAACCAGCTGCTCCTCGTCGCGGAGGGCGGCACCGAACCCCTGCGTCGCGAGCTCATCAGCGCTGTAACGGGACGTCTCGTCGCTCCGGAAGGAGCTCCCGAGCCCGAGTGCGACAGCGACGCCGGTCCCAACGCCCCCGGATGCGTTCGCCACGCCATGGCCCGAATCGACCTGGAGGCCTTTGAAGAGGTGGCGCTGCTCTATCTTGAGCAGGAACACGTGAACAGGCTGGCTGAGGCCCTGGAGG
>CALCNF010000280.1 GCA_937897815.1 uncultured Pseudomonadota bacterium
AGGCGACCCATCAGGTCACCGTGAAGGCGCGCCACGCGATCGGCGATATCCTGGGCTACACCGCCGAGATGGATCTCGTCATCTCGGGTGGCGCTCAGGTGACGGAGCCGGTCGTCGGCCCTTATGGAGCGATGCACTTCCTCGTAGCGATCGCGGACGAGCCGGGCGAGATGCGGCTGGAGGTCTCCCTGGACGGCGGCGCTCTTGAGCCCTGGATCGTGGCTCACTCGGGACACCCTTTCCCAGCGCCCTCGGTTGAGTCACCCGATGTACTCGAGGCGGACGCGCGCGCCGATGTCGCTGAGGTCGGCGCCGCGGCGCCGGAGCCCGCGGCTCCGAGCCGGGACTCAGGCGGCTGCGCTGGTGGCCCTGCAGCGCCCTCCAGCGGGCTCCTCTGGGCGCTGATTCTTGGCCTTTGGTTCGTCGCGCGCCGCGGGCTCCGACGCTCGCTCGCTGCGGGGGGCTGCGGCGTAGTGGCGGTCGTGGCCCTGACGGTCGCGCCGGCCCAAGCCGTCGAGTTTGAGGACCAGAGTGAAGCCCTGGGTCTCGTGACGCACTTCTCCGATAACGTGATCCCCGTGTGGATCGATCTCGACTTTGACGGGACCCCTGAGCCGCTGTGGATCGCCCATGAGGGCTGGTTTGGCGTCGCGCTCGATGACTCGGGCGCCGCGACGCTCAAGAAGCTCGATCCGCCCATCGGGTATGTGCAGACCGACGGGCCGGATATCGTCTCGGTGGTCTTGGACACGGACGGCGATCACACACCTGAACTGCTCCTCATCACCAAGCGCGTGGAGCTCTATCGGTTGACCGCGCCCTGGACCTTTGAGCTGGTGAGCAAGCGGGCGATCAGCATGCCACCGGCTTCGATCGTGGACGCCGCCGTCGGAGATCTCAACGCTGATGGCCTCCCCGACATCGTCGCGGGCATGGCCCTCTATCGAGGGGAGCTGCTCTCTCGTTCCGGTCACCGGGATATCGCCTTGATGAACCTGGGTCACGGGCGCTTTGAAGCGGTCGTCATCGAGCCCGCCTCCCACGGGATCTCAGCTGGAGTGACCCTCGCGGACATGGATGGTGATGGGCGAGTGGACTTCGTGGAGAGCCAGGACTTCACGAGCATGGGCGAGAAGAGCCGAATCCTGCTCAACAGGACCACGCCGGGTGACCCTGTGCCGACCTTCATCGTCGATGAGCATACCTATGACTGTGGGACCTATGGGATGGGCGCGGCGGTCGCGGACGTGAACGGGGACGGGTTGGTCGATATCTACAACACGTCGCTCGGACGCGACCTCATGGTGCTCAGGCAGCCCGATGGCTCCTGGTTGGACGCGACCACGGAGCTCGGCGTCCACCACGAGTGGGGCGTCTCAGGTCTCCGTAATCAGTGGTCACCGATGTTCCTCGACCTGAACGCGGACAGTCGCCTCGACCTCTATGTTCGCCAGGGGGGCATGGGCACGGGCGGCGCGGCTATGGGCGTGGCGACCGGGCCTCAGCTCGGCTTTAACGAGCGAGACCTCGTGTACCTCGGAGGCGAAGACGGTCGCTTTGTGCGCACCCTTCCGCCCCACCACAAGGTCGTCGCGACCCAGGGGAGACAGGTCGCGGCGGGAGATCTCGATGATGATGGCCTGCCCGACATCGCTCATGGCGGTCAGGAGGGCTCCGCGGGGTTCTGGCGCAATCGAACCACGCCCTCGCCTAAGGCCCAACCTCTTACCGTGCGCTTCGAGTCCACCGTGAGCGGCTGGCCACCGACGGGCGCTCGCGTCGAGGGCCGCTGCGATGGAACCTCAGTGCGTCGCTCCCTGACCTCAGGTGGC
>CALCNF010000281.1 GCA_937897815.1 uncultured Pseudomonadota bacterium
CAGAAGGTGACATGGAGCGACATCAGACGCCCTCCTTGTACTCAAAGACCACGTCACCGCACTGCAATACGTCCCCGTTTCGGAGGATCACGGCGTGAATTCGTAAGCCGTTGAGGTACACCCCGTTTCGGCTATCGAGGTCACGCGCCTGAATCTCGCCCTCAATGGTGACCAGCTCCATGTGCTCCCTTGAGAGCAGGCCCGAGGGGACGTGGATGCTCGCCTCAAGGGAGCGCCCGACGACGTCCCGCTCGTCGAGGAGGCTGATCACGCGCGGAGCTCCCGGCCCCTCAACCATCTGAAGGATGTGCCCGCTCGAGCGGAGGGCGAGCTGAGAGAGGTCTATGGAGGCGCTGACCGTCTCATCAGCATCCAGGGTCGAATCATCCATCTTCGTTTCCGTCTCGCGCTCCAGCGGGGAACGCTCAGTGTAGATCAGTTTCGCACGTGCGCGATAGTCCACCCGTTTGCACCCGACCCCGGTCTGACCGGTCATCGCTCGACAGCCAAGCCCCACGAATGGCTCTCCTATCCTTGGTGCGATGGTTCTCGATCGATGCACCTGATAGGGTCTACATCGTCCGACTCTCCATCGAGGTGACCTATGTGGCGTCGCGCCCTCGCTCCGCTCCTCTCCCTGCTCCTGCTGGCACCCGCAGCCCAGGCTCAAGACGCGACCCAGGAGCTCCTCAACCAGATCAGCCATGACGTTGAGTCCCTGAGCGTGAACACGCCCATCTGGATCGCCCAACACGTCCCCGCCTCTATGCCCACGAGCGCCATCGGCGCAGCGCCCGATCACACCGATGGCCCCGGCATCGCCATCGGCGTCATCCTGCCCCGCCTCGGCCTGTTCAATCAGTTCAACGAGGTCGGTAAAGGAACGCCGTTCCTCGGCTTCGAAGACGAGCTCCCGGGGAACATGCTCTGGCCCCAGTTCGGCGTGACCGCCTCCCTTCGCCTCGGGCTCGGCCTGGAGGCGTCCGTGAACATCGAGGGGATCCCGAACATGGCGCTCGGCGGGGACACGGCCACGGTAGAGGTCGGCAACTTCAACGCCGCGGGTCACCTCCGATGGCGTCTGACGCCGGCGGTGGGCCCTCTCCCCGGCCTCGTCGTAGGCGTAGGCGCCTGCTACTCCACTGGAACCATGAAGTTCGGCATCAGCGGGCAAGCTGGCTACACCATCCCGCTCCAGGTCGACAACGGCCAGGGGGGCTTCGTCGAGACCGATGTCTCGGGCACATACTCCTTCCTCGGGGGTCCCGAGATGGCCTGGGAGATGACCCAGATCGCCCCCGAGCTGCGTCTCGTCTGGTCGGCGGGGCCAGTGAAGCCCTTCGTCGGCCTGGCCGTAGGCATCACCGAGGGTACGGTTCAGGGTGGCGCGAACGTCACCACCCGCATCGAGGTCGACGACATCGAGGTGGAGGGCGTGACCCTCGACGAGGGTCAGACCTACAACAACACGCGAACAAACCTGTTCAGCACCGCGCCGGCCCGTTTTACAGTCCGCCCTCATGTCGGCGTCGACTTTGACCTGGGCGCCCTGTCCATCGCGGCCCAGCTCGACGTGGCCTTCCTCAACAGCGACAAGCTCTCTACGGAGGTCGACACTTCGGGTCTGAGCGACTTCGATCCGGACCAGGAGGGAGGCATGTTTGGCGACGCTCAACAGGACAGTCAGGCGTCGGCCGCCCTGGTCGGAAGCCTCGCCATGAGGGTCGTCTTCTGATAGGCAAACGCCTTCCGATCACCCTGGGAGGCGAGAGCATGAGTCAGGAAGCGGTACGGCAGGCCCTCAAGGCCAACCCACTGGACATCGACGCGCTGGGCGCTGCCCTGAGCGCTCTCGACGGTGATGAGGCCCGAGTGGCCGCGATCCGCTCGATTGGCGGGCGTGACCAGGCCCGGATCTGGGCGGCCGCCGACGGCCGCTCCACCTCGCTTGAGGACATCGTGCCCTCCGATCGAGGAGCGGCGACCGAGGTGATCCACGCCGGGAAGAACTCTCTGCCGGTGTTCACGAACTTCGAGAAGCGCTTCTGCCGTGTCGAGGGCAAGGATGACGTCCTGTACGGCTACAACGAGGGCGTGACTCGCAGCGTCATCGGTCCAGGCTGCTTCGTCGCCCACCACTTCGCCGACCGGGACGAGGTCGGCGTAGACTACTACCAGGTTCCACCCGACGACGCGGTGCTCCCCGATGGCTGGCCGCGGCCGGTGCCCAACGAGAAGGGCCTACAGATGTTGGTCTACGCGAAGATGATCGACTACCTGCGCAAGGTGAGCGACCACGTGACGATCGGGCGGGCGGTGAAGAACGGCAAGGAGACCGGAAACTACTTCCTGCTCTGCCGCACCGGCGACCGCTAGAGCGCCAGCTCAGCGCCCAGGGCGCGAAGGGTGTCCACGAAACCGGGGAAGCTGGAGGTCACGCTCTCTGCTCCCTCCCAGGACGTCCCCTCTGGGGCGATCATCGACAGGAGCGCGCCGCACATGGCGATGCGGTGATCACCGCGGGCATCTACGTGACCAGGGCGCAGTCGCCGGTCAGGGTCTCCCTCGATGACCATACCGTCGGGGCGCTCCTGGATCGGAACCCCAAAGCTCTCCAGCATGGCGCAGGTGCGAGCGATACGATCGGACTCTTTGACGCGCAGCTCCTCGGCGTCAGCGATCACGGTCACGCCCCGAGCCTGGCTGGCCAGGGTCGCCACCAGAGGCAGCTCATCGAGGGATCGCAGCGCGAGATCGCCGCCGATCTCGGCGCCAGTCAGCGCTCCGTGCGACACGACCAGGTCGGCGCGAGGCTCGCCATTGGCGGTCCGCTCACCCTCTCGCTCCACCGTGACGCCCATGGCCGCGAGGACGTCCAGAAATCCTGTTCGAGTCGGGTTCGTTCCCACGGCCTCGATGCGCACCTCGCTCCCTGGAACGAGCAGGGCCGCCCCCAGGAGAAAGGCGGCGCTGGAGAGATCACCCGGGACCTCGATGGGCCTGGCCTGCAGCTCCGGCCCCAGGTAGGCCAACATCCGCTCGGTGTGGTCCCGACTCTGGCCGGGCTCGTTCACGCGGGTCGCTCCCTGGCTGTAGAGTCCGGCGAGGAGCACGGCGCTCTTCACCTGAGCGCTGGCGATCGGAGACTCGTAGGTCATCGCGTCCAGGGGGCGGCGCCCGCGCACGACGAGCGGCGCTCGCTGGCGGGGGCCCGTCTCCAGGATCTCCAGACCCATCTGAGACAGAGGGTCGAGCACCCGGCCCATGGGACGTCCCGACAAGCTCTGGTCGCCGACGAGGCGCGTCTGAAATGGCTGGCCGGCCAGGACGCCCAGCATGAGCCGCATGGTCGTGCCTGAGTTCCCACAGTCCAGCTCCCCTCGGGGCTCTTGAAGTCCATGCAGACCCACGCCGTGGACCCGCGCCTGGGTGCCCGACCGCTCGATCCGAACGCCGAGCTGCCCGAGGATTCGCTCGGTCGCCAGGTTGTCGTGACCGGTCCCCAGCCCGGAGACCTCTACGAGGCCATCGCAGAGCGCCCCGATCATCAGAGCGCGATGCCCGATGGACTTGTCCCCGGGGACGCGCGCGGTCCCGCGAAGCGGCCTAGTCACGAGCGAGCAGGGCGTCGATGGCGGCGAGGAGCTTGGTGTTCTCCTCGGGCGTCCCAACGGTGATCCTCTGGTGGGTCAGCAGACCGTAGCCGGCCATGGGGCGTACGATGACGCCGAGCCGCATGAGGTCCTGGAAGACCGCGCCGGCCGGCAGACCAAAATCGACGAGCAAGAAGTTCGTCTGACTGGGGACCACCATCAGGCCTCGCGCGGACAGCTCCTCGATCAAGCGGTCCTTCTCGGCGCGGTTCATGGAGACCGATCGGTCGATGAACTCGGCGTCACCCAGGGCGGCCAGAGCCCCAGCCAGGGCCAGGCTGTTCACGTTGAAGGGGGCGCGCACCCGGTTCATGTAGTTCACCAGATCGGCGCTCGCGACGGCGTAGCCGCACCGAAAGCCGGCCAGCCCGTAAGCCTTGGAGAAGGTCCGCATCACCACCACGCGGGGGCGACGCCGGTACCAGGCCATGGCGTCGGGCGCGTCGGGCGCGTCCACATACTCCAAATAGGCCTCATCGAGGACGAGGATCGGCGGG
>CALCNF010000282.1 GCA_937897815.1 uncultured Pseudomonadota bacterium
CCCCCCCAGATCGTCATCCCTCAGGGGAGCACGTACGTGCCGCGCATCTTGGGCGGCTCGGGGTACATGACCTACACGGTACCTGAGGAGGGCGTATCCTGGGCTGAGGATAGACTCGTCGGCGACGCAGCGGGACGCTACACCGTCGAGGTGGAGGACACCTTCCTGGGGGGCACGCTGAGCTTGACCGTGGACGTGGTCGAGAGCCTTCAGGTCGAGCCCAAACGCGCCGGTTGGACGAGCTATCAGGGGCGAGCTGAGGCCGCGGACATCAACGGAGACGGCTACATGGACGCCGTGTTGGCACTCTATGAGGCGAACATCACGGGTCTCCAGTCGGGAGCGGTCTACGTCTATGAGGGGACCGAAGAGGGACTGGCGGCCGCCCCGGCGCGGGTCCTGAGCAGCTACGGACGTCGGGATCGTTTTGGTCGCTCAATGAACATGAATGACTTCAATCAGGACGGCCTGGTGGACCTCGCCGTCGGCTCGGATGGCTTCGATACGGGCCTGGCCGATGGCGGCGCCGTGATCGTGTACTACGGGGTCGAGGGTGGCTTCTTTGAAGAGACGCCGGCGATCGTCCTGCCCTCCGCCTATTCGTATGACAACCTCGGATACTCCCTGACGAGCTGTGACTTCAACGGCGACGGCTGGCTCGATCTAGCCGCCGGCGCCCTCTCCGCCGAGAACCGAGAGCTGGAGGTGCAAAAGAGCAGCCAGGGAGGGATCTTTATCTGGCTGGGCTCCGAGAGCGGGTTCTCTCTGGACTTTGATCAGGCGCGGTTTGGGATGGTGCCTGACGGCAACGGCGAATGGACGGACCAGGCTTCACTTCAGCTCGGGTGGTATCTCGCCTCGGGCGAGGTGAACGGAGACGGCGCCTGTGACCTCCTGGCGGTCTCTAGGAACTACTCAAGTGGCCCAGGGCGCTCCAACGACGGCGCCGCGTTCGTGTATCGAGGTGTCCTCAAGAGTGAGGCGGGCAGCGGAGGCATCACCGAGACGCCCCATATTGCTTGGGCGGGCATCGATCCGGACGACCCGTCCACACAGCTGGGTCGCTACGCCGCGATGGGGGACCTGAACGGCGATGGTCTCTCGGAGCTGCTGATCGCTCAGTACCAGCATGATGATCTCACCGTCAGCGGCACCAATCATGGCACGCTGCGCGTCATCGACGCGGCGTCCATCCCTGAGGAGACGGGTCCTGCCGAATTCCTGAGCCCGTCCCTGGCCGCCTGGAGCAGCCCCCCTGGGCTCAACAACGGAGACCAGACCGGTTGGAACGCGGCCGTATTCGACATGGACGGCGATGATCAGGTGGATCTTCTCGTGAGCTCTCTCAACGACGAGGTGCCAGACAACCCGAGCAACACGGGGACCGTAGCGGTCTACAAGGGGGTCGCGGGCGCCATGCCCGAGGCGGCGGCCATGATGACGCTTGGGGGCGAGGCGAACGGAGATGTCTTCGGCCTGACCTTTGCGCCCCTTGGAGACGTCACGGGCGACGGGACGCCCGACCTCTTCGTCTTCGCGCATCGAAACGACGAGCTCGGACCCGAGGTGGGCAGGCCCTACCTGGTGTCTGGAGCGGACGGCGCGAGGACCGCCCTGGACTTCCCGGGAGAGGCCAGCGGGTCCCAGATCGGACAGGGTGTCGCGTTCGTCGAAGATCTCGACGGTGATGGATATCCCGAGGCCATGGTCGGAGCGCCCGAGCTGGAGGTCGATGGGCTCACGGGGATTCAGCCCGGAAGCGCGATGATCTTCAAGGGGAGCGAGGATGGCTTCTCTTCGGAGCCGTCGATGACCTACACGCTGTTCACCGGCCACAGCAATGGTGACCGTCTGGGCTACGACGTCGGAGGCGCGGGTGACTTCGATGGGGATGGTCATGACGATCTGGCGTTCCTGGCCCGATACGATGACCAACCCAACAACAAGAACGCCTACTCCCATGACGGGACGTGCGGGGGCTCACGGAACAACACGGGCTCGGTGCTCATCTTCAAGGGATCGAGCGACTCCCTGCCAGAAGGGGAGCCGGACTTTGTCTGGTATGGCGCCCAGACCGGCCAGACGATTCGCTATATCGCTTCGGGTCTCGACATCAACGGGGACGGCTTCAGTGACTTCGTGGCCGGTGGGCCGGATTGGGATCGCCAGGGAGCGAACAGCGCCGGTGGCTTCTCGGTCGTCCTCGGTCGTCCCAAGGACTCCTCGGGCAAGCCGAACATCATCTGCTCCAACGCCCTCGACTTCGTGGGCGTGGCGGCGTCTGACAACCTGGCGCACGGCGGGTTGGCCCCCCTGGGCGACGTGAATCAGGACGGCTGCGATGACTTCGCGGTGGGCGCTCGCGCCGAGGATATCCCGACCGGCTCTCAGGGCTCGGCCCGGGTCTTCTTCGGTTGGGGTGGGCCTGGATGTCCCAGCGAGCCCACCTATGTCTTCATGTACCCGAATGTGGGCAGCGCCCAGGCGGGCTACGCCATCTCGGGCGGTCTTGACGCGACCGGCGACGGGACCCCGGACATGCTCGTCGGCGGTCCTCGGCTCACGAACAGCGGCAACACCGTCGGCGCGGTTTGGCTCGTGCCCGGCGACTACATCGCCTCCCTTCCGACCGAGCCCGTGGAAGACGGGGTCTCCCCCGCGGAGATTCACCCGTTCATTCCGCCGAACGTGACCCAGGGTCTGTGGCGCCTGGATGGTGAGACCGATGACGAGTGGTTCGGCCGCGACGTCGCCCTCGTCCCCGATGGAGCCGGGCCTGGCGTCGCCGCCATGGCCATCGCCAGCAACTACTCCAATCTGAACGGCACGGTCCGCTCGGGCGCGGTGCGCGTGGTCACCTGGAACGATGATCCGGCCTCGGACGGGTACGGCTTCAACCCCGTGCCCATCGCGGTGATGGGCGGCGAGACCTGGCGCACTGCGGCGCGGTTTGGCGAGGCCTTGAGCGCGACCCTGGTCGACGGCGTCCCGACGGTCCTCGTCGGTGCCCCTGAGGCCAGCGCCCTCGGTCTAGATGAGGGCGCGGCCTGGGTGTTCAGCCTGGCGCCCTAGGCGGGCGCCAGACGCGGTCTACTTCACGATGGAGACAGACTTGATGTAGTCCATCTCAGGGAACTCAGCCTTGAGGTAGGTGTTCCCCTCGCTCTGCATACGACCCTGGGCGGGTCCGCGTCCACGGGGGGCTCCCTCGCCGTATCCCGAGTAGACGTTGTTGACGACATCCATGCCCTCTACGACCTTCGCGAAGGGCGCGAAGCCCATGCCGTCGAGTCGACCGTTCTGTCCGTAGTTGATGAACAGCTGGGTCGTCCGGGTGTTCGGCCCTCGGGTGGCGAAGGTGAGCATGCCGGGCGTGTTGGACTGGCTGACCTTGTCATCGAGGATCGAGGCGTTTCGCCACACCTTGTTCATCTTCGGGTCACCGTGGATTCCGAACTGAACCATGAAGCCCTCGATGACTCGGAACATGGGGATGTCGGTGTAGTAGCCGATGGTCACCAGGGAGAAGAAGCGATCGGCTCCGTTCGGGGCCCAGGCCTTGGTCACCTCCACCACAAAGTCTCCCTTGGTGGTCTCGAACTTCGCCTTGAACTTCGGCGGGGCCGAGAGCTTGGCCTGGGCCGGATCCAGGAGTCCGGGGTGGGGACCGGCAGCGGGCTTCGCGGGCTCGGCCTTCTCGGGCTCGGCCTTCGCGGCGGCCTGCTCGGTCTTCTCAGCGGTCTTCTCGCCCTTATCGGTCTTAGCGGGAGCGGTGTTGCCGCCGCAGGCGAACAGCAGCGCCGACAGCGCCAGAATGGTGATCAGGTTCAGCTTCACGGGTTCCTCCATCGTGAACGGTGAGGCGGGGACCATGCTTCAATCCGAGGGTCAATGGCAAGCACTCCCGGTGGAAGGGTCTCGCGGGCCCGGATCCAGGCGCAGGCTAGCGGAGCTGGAAGGGCTGCGCAGCCTGGGTTAGGAGCTCTTCCCCTCGAGCGCGTAGACGCGCGTCGAGGTCGCCTTCGACCGCTGACATGAACGCCCTGGCCAGCTCGCCAGCTGAGTCGAAGCGCTCGTCACGGTCTTTGGCGAGCGCGATGCTGAGCACCCTATCCACGTCCGAATGCAGGCTCTTGATGATCCCGGAGGGCCGCTCAGGGTGTCGAAAGGCGACCTCGAAGACCACGGACGCGATGTCCTTTCCGTTGAACGGAGGTCGCCCGGTCGTGGTTCGGTACAGGAGCGATCCGAGGGCGAAGATGTCGCTGCGGTGGTCGACGTGCTCGCCGCGAGCCTGCTCGGGAGACATGTAGCTAGGGGTGCCAATCAGCTGGTTGATCCCTGTGAGCGTCCCCTTGGAGCTCGTCCTCTTGCAGACACCAAAGTCCAGGATCTTCCACTGCTTGGTCGCGTCGCAGAGGAAGATATTTCGTGGCTTCAGATCCCGGTGCACGATCCCCACGGAGTGGGCGCCGTCGAGACCGCGTGAGAGGTGCACAGCGAGCTCCACTACCTCGTGGCTCGGGAGTCTAGAGCGTCGGCGAAGCATGCGTGCCAGCTCAATGCCCCGCAGGTGCTCCATGGCGATGTAAGGGACCTCGAAGCGCTCGATCTGGCCGCAGTCGTACACGCGGACCACGTTCTCGAGGTTCAGAGAGCTGGCGATCCTGCCCTCTCGAAGGAACCGCTGGTAGTCCGTCGGATCTTCATCGCTGTTGATCTTGAGGACCTTCACCGCCGCCCGGTCTCCAGTAGCCGGATCGAGGGCGGCGTACACGACACCCATACCTCCCTGGCCGATCACGGGGCCCAGCTTGAAGCGCCCCGCACGCTTCCCCGTGAACGCGCCGCTCTGCCCAGCTCCGAGCTTCAGAGCCTGCTCCAGCTCTCGGTTTGCCTCCAGGAGCTGAGCCTCGTTGTCCTTCGCTCGGGCTGCGGCGAGGTGGTAGCGGGTCATGGCGTCGTCCGTGGAAGAGCGGGTGACCCGCGCCATGTAGACCGTGGCCAGCATCACGAGGGGACACAAGATCACGAAGGTGACCCGCGTCGCGACGTTCGACGACGCCGCCGAGATCATCCCCACGTCCTCGATGGCGCCGGTCGCGGTCAGGCACAGGAGCAGGAAATAGCCGATGATGGCGTAGAGGCAGATGCCGAGGGCGTGCTTCCTGTCGCGCCCCGTTCCGTAGAAGCTCATGCCCAGGATCACGACCAGCGGCGTCGGAGAGAAGACGCCGAGGAAGTACTCCACCACAAAGGAGACGGAGACCGCGCTGTATCCGAAGATCCGGAAGACCTTCGGGGTGTAATCGGCGGGGTTCCTCGTGCGCGACCACACCCACATCGAGACGCCGATCATGTAGACCAGAGAGACGGCGTAGACCAGCGCGCGCCCCAGCGGCACCTCGACGAACGGGAGCAGAAAGATGCAGGAGACCGGCAAAAAGATGGTCATGGCCGCCCAGGCTCGGGCGCGCTCGACCTCGTCGAGGTGCAGGGCCTTACGCTGGGCGTCCTGATAATTTCTCGGGGTCTTCACGCCGGTCGTGAGGAGCGATGGAGCCTCATCGAACTGGGCGTACGCCTCCTTCTCTTCGGCCTCCGGCTCCTTGACGCGTCGTGGCGTATCTTGCCAATCCATGGCGTCGTATTGGCGCAGCTGGGTCGTCTTGCGGAACGCCCGATTCTCTCCCGCCTTCTTTCGCCGCTTTCTCATCGTGCTCGTGTCGAGCGGACTCGCCTTGATGCCCTTCGGCCTCTGCAGCGCGGGCGACCCTGGTACGACGGGCACATCGAGCGCGGTCTCTGCCGAGGATCGCTCCGCCGAGATCGACAGGTCCTCCGGGATCGACTCAAAGTTGGTCTCGGCGGGGACCAGTTGGGGGGAGCGCACCACCGCTCGAAGCTGAACAGGCGTGTCGTCCGTCTTGGGGGCGGAGCGGTTGATCGATGGGTTCCGTGGGCCAGAGTCGTCTGAGACAGCGGCGGCACCTGGGGCAAAAGGGTGACGCCTCGTTTCTTGAATCACACTGGATCAATGCAAGGCACGTGCCGGCGGGGGGCGTTTGGGGGCGATCCGGTCGCATGGTCCCATCTGAGGTGATCTCGGCTTCTGCCAAGAGCGGCTGAAATGGGCTTGGCGGGGTGGACCGCTGACCTCAATGGGGTCACGAGAACGGGGACATACGACCACAGGTCGGGTGGGCTCGCGGGCTCGACGACCGCAGGAGATTGCCAGGAGCGGCGATCGGCTCGATGCTCGGGACCGTTCAGTCCTGAGGTGGCCATGACGATTCCAATGAGCGACATCTTCTCCGATCTTCCGAACGTGCACGTCGTAGATGTCGGAGCGAGCCCCATCGATGGTGCGCCGATCTATGAGCCGCTTCGTGAGCGCGGTGGCGCTACAGTCGTAGGGTTCGAGCCCGCCAAGGACCAATACCAGCGGCTCCTCGACATGGAGATCTCGAACGCCACCTATCTCCCCGACGCGATCGGAGACGGCACGGAGGGCGAGCTCAAGATCTGCCGTGGCCCAGGGATGACCTCCATGCTTGAGCCCCACAAAGAGGTGCTCTCGCATTTTCATTGGTTCGACACCTATGCGGAGGTCGTGGCCCGTGAGCCCATGGGCACGCGTCGCCTCGACGACGTCCCGGAGACCGAGGGGATGGACCTCCTCAAGGTCGACGTGCAGGGGGGAGAGTTGGGGGTCTTTCACGGGGCCGAGCAGCGACTGAGCGGAGCCCTGATGGTGCACACCGAGGTGCAGTTCGTGCCGTTCTATGAGGAGCAGCCGCTCTTCGCCGAGCTCGACCAGCTGCTGCGGGCGGCCGGCTTCTGGTTTCATCGCTTCACCCCGATCCACAGCCGGGTGATCAAGCCTCTGGTCGTCAACAACGACATCTACGCGGGCATGAGCCAACAGCTCTGGTCGGACGCCGTCTACGTGCGGCCATTCACGGACTTTCACCGCTTGGAGCCCGAGCAGCTCATGAAGATCGCTCTCCTGGCTCACGACCTCTATCAGTCCTATGACCTGGCTCTTCTGGCCCTGCAGCATCTCGCCGCCAAGGAGGGCTCAGAGCGCCATCTGCGTTACCTGGAGCGCCTCTCTTCCGTGCTGACCTAGAGCAGCTCGGAGGGAGCACCCTTGAGCGCCTCCCGGAGCCGGGCATAGTCGCTCGGATCGTTGTGAGCGGCCGCCGAGATGCGGATCATTCGCGTGTCGAGGGCGGGCCACGCGAAGACCGGGATCTCCACCCGGGCCTCGGCCCAGAGCCACTCCTGGAGGGGGTCCTCCTCCAGGGGCCACACGGCGGGGCGCACGTCGCGGTTTCTCAAGGGGATCGCCGCCAGGGTTCCGATCATGGACTCCGGGCATGGAAGAGGCGTCCTGAGGAGGTCGGCCAGGTGCTCTCGCTCGGTCAGGCAGAGGGACCGGTTGCGCGCCATCAGCCCGTCGATGCCGCCGTCCTCGAGCGTCTCGAGGAACGCGATCGCGTCGGGGATCACCAGGAGCGCTGTTGGATCGTAGGTCCCGGTCCAATCAAACTCCAGGTGAAAGCGCGACCGTCGCTCGTCGCTGGCCGTGGCCCCGTGGCTGATCGCCGCCGGGCGCACTCGCTCGCGGCGGTCTGCGCGGACGTGGAGAAAGGCCGACCCTTTGGGAGTGCAGAGCCACTTATGACAGTTGCCGGTCGTGTACGCGGCGCCCAGTGTGTCCAGATCCAGCGGCGTCATTCCGACCCCGTGAGCGGCGTCCACGAGGGTGTCGACGCCGCGCTCCTCCAGCGCCTCGACCAGGCCGGCTACGGGCATCATCAGCGCTGTCGGGCTCGTGACCCAGTCGATGAGCGCCAGGACCGTGCGGTCGGTCACGGCGGCGAGGACGCGTTCGATGACGATCTCGGGGTCCTCGCAGGGGAAGGGAATCGGGATGACCTTTACCTGGGCGCCGGCGCGCTCAGCGAAGTAGTCGACGGCGTTGTGGCAGGCGGCATAGGCGTGATTCGGCACCAGGATCTCGTCGCCGGCCCTCAGAGGAAAAGAGGCCACCACCGAGTTCACGCCATAGGTGGCGTTGGGCACGAACGCCAGGTCCTCTGGCTGAGCGCCGATCAGCGCGCCAAGGCTCGCCCGGGCCTCATCCAGTGCGTCCTGGTACTCGCGCTGGAAGAAGCGCACCGGCTCAGACTCCATGCGGTCTTGCCATGCCCGCTGCGCCTCGCGCACCACCCTGGGGCAGGCCCCGTACGAGCCGTGATTCAGGAAGGTGACCTCCTCATCGAGATCCCAGTGCGCGCGGTGACCAGTCATGGCTCCAGAGTAGGCCGATGGACGGGCGGGCGCCACCCCTCCATACTGCCTCTCTATGGACTCCGCCGCGCCCGCGCCACCGGAACACGAAGACGAGCTGGTCAATCGAGATCGCCGCCTCGCTGGCGCCTCTCTCGCTGCGGCGGCTGAGCGCTATGGACTCGAGCTTCCACCCTCATCGACGCGCGGTAAGGGATTCGCGGGTCGGCTGCTTGAGGTGGCGCTCGGAGCGACGGCGGGCTCGCGCGCGGCGCCGGACTTTCCCGAGCTGGGGATTGAGCTGAAGACCCTGCCGGTCGATCTCCAGGGCAAGCCCCGAGAGTCGACCTGGGTCTGCCACTGTCCTCTCGACGGCTCACTGCCGATCTCCTGGGCCGACTCCTGGGTGCGCCAAAAGCTGAGCCGTGTGCTCTGGATCCCCATCGTGTACGACGCCAGCGCGGAGCTGGGCGACCGAAGAATCGGCCTGCCCATCCTCTGGTCGCCGAACGCTGAAGAGGCGTCCATGCTCGGTCAGGACTATGAGGCGCTGGCCGAGCGCGTGGCCCTCGGTGAGGCTGACACCATCTCTGCTCGGCACGGCGTAGCCCTTCAGATTCGCCCCAAGGCGGCCGACGCCCGTCAGGCGGACTGGGTCGTGGGCGAAGAGGGTGAGTGGACCCTCGCCAACCCGAGGGGGTTTTACCTGCGAGCGTCGTTCACGGGAGCCATGCTGGCCCGTCGGGTCACAACAGGAGGATGAAGCCCATGCCCGTCTATTTCGCCTTCGGCTCCAACATGGACGCGACGCAGATGGCCCGCCGATGTCCAGGCGCTCGACCCCTCGACCAGGCGACGCTCCCGAGACATCGCCTGGTCTTTCGCGGGCCCTCTCGCAACCGCGGTGGCGGCGTCGCGAGCGTGGATCCCGCTGACCATCAAGAGGTCCGAGGGCTCCTGTGGGAGATCACGGACGACGATTTGAGGACGCTCGATCGTGTTGAGGGTGCACCGCAGTGGTACAAGCGCGCCTCCGTGGTCGTGGACCTGGACGACGGCACGAGCCGGGAGGCGATCCTCTATCGCTTGCCTGAGCATGTGCTGGAGATGATCCCCACCGACGCCTATTACGATCAGATCGCGGCCGCTTGCGCGACGCTGGGTCTCGACTCGGGCTCCCTGGAGGACGCACGCCTCAGGGCCGAGGCGGCCTCGGCTCAGCGCTCCGGCCGCGAGTAGCTGTTCCGTCCGGTTTCGTTGTCGTTGTGGCTTGGCAGGCCGTAGTTCGTCTCCATGCAGGTGCAGATTTCACATCCGTTCTCGTCGAACTCACAGACCAGCTGGTCGTCTCCAGTGAACCCGCACCAGGGCTCGTATTTCGTGCACACGGTGCCGTCCGCTCTCGTGTAGGTGGAGTGACAGCCAACGAGGAGGGACAGGAGACCAATCAGGAGCGCTGTCTTCATGGGGCGCCTTGGTTTGAACCAGTGTGGAGGCCGTGCATCATCGACCCAGGGGAGGTTGGGGCACCATGGTCTCCGCAGGCGTGTTGGTGCCCATGGGGAAGACGTCCATTCGGGCCTCGAGGATGGGCTCGGGAAAGCCCTTGAGGCTCGCCGAGACGTCGAGCTTGCGTCGCACCACGCGGAAGAGGCCCAGCTCCAGAGGCGCGCCGTCGGCTCGGACGCCGACGTAGGCCTGCTGATAGACGGGGGCGTCCAGGGTCTTGAGCTCGACCGGAGCGAGCTCAAAGGCGCGCTCCATGGCGGCACATTGGGGGTTGAATGGCTCGCTTCCGTCCGGGGCCACGGCCAGGTAGCAGTACAACCCGCGGTAGTAGTAGACGGTGGTCGACAAGACCATGGGCTCCAGGTGCTCGAGGGCGTGGGCGATGGGGATGGCCTTGTCGGCGTGCTGGGCGCCGCCCGTCAGGAGCTGCACCCGGCTGCGAGGGCTCTGATCGAGGAATCTTCGTCGGTTGTCCGGGGTGACGATTCGGTCTCCTGAGCTCAGGAGCGCGGGCTCGCGCTGACCCAACTCATGGAGCCACGTCAGCTCTTGCTGCCAGTCCATCGGGAGCGGTCCGCTGCCGGGCCACCAGAGCCCGGCTCCCAGCCCACACAGGGCGACGGTCGCGGCCAGCCGTCGACCGCGTTGAGCGAGCCAGCCGAGGCGCCCGAGCCCGTCGTCCAGGCCCCACGCGGTCAGCAGGGCCACGGCCGGCAGCGCCGCCGCGTGATAGCGCGCCTTGGTCCACACGACTCCAGCCTCGCGCATCTCGGCGTACAGGAGCAGATAGGCGAGGGTGACCGTCGTGAGCGCCACCGCCGTGACTCGACTCGCTCCGCGGCTCGCTCCCCGCGTCGCGGCGAAGATCCCGTAGACGGCCAGCGGCCACAGCCACACGGGCGTGGTCACCGCGTCAAAGAAGGCGTTGTTGGCGTCGGGCGTGACGAGGAGCGAGAGCAGGGCTCCAAGGCTCGATGAGTCCACGGACTCTCCAGTGGCCGCTCCAGGCGTGAGGCGGGCCGCCTGAGGCGTCTGGGCGGTCGCCAGGAGAAAGGGGACGATCATCCACACGGCGGCCGCAACGAACACCAGACGACTCGGATGGAGCAGGCGCGCGCGAACGCCGCGGTCGGACAGGAGCGCCAGGGGTACGATCGCCAGGCCCCAGAGCGCCGCCTCCGGTCGGGTCATCACGAGCACAGCAGACGCCGCGACGGCCGTGATAAAGGCGCTGAGCCGCCCCGAACGCGCCGCGAGGAGAGACCATGCGGCGGCGACGGTCGCCCACAGGACCAGGGCCACGTGGGCGGACTCGGAGGCGCTGACCCGAATGTGCTGAGGCCACAGCGCTATGAGCGCGGCGGCCATGAGCCCGATCCGCGCGCGCCCCGACGCGGCGGCGCCGAGGAGGAACATCGCGGGAACCGTGAGCGCGCCGTACAGGGCGTTGGAGGCGAACCAGTCCGACACGGGGTCGCCGGGGAGCAAGGGGGCCAGCGCGGCGGTCATAAGGTGGCCCGCCTGGGGATAGATATCGATGCTCTCACCCAGCAACCGCGCGTCCAGGAACGGAGGGACCGGCAGGAGCGGGAAGGCCTCGCGGATGAACATGGGATCGACCGCCAGTCGGGCCGCCAAACCCAGGCCAAACAGGGCCACGAGCCACAGCAGGGTCGCCTTGGCGCCGTCGCTCGCTCGGAGGCCAAGGTCGCGCGCCGCGTGGGGCAGGTCGACGCCGGCGGAGATCACCGCGACGATCAGGAGAAAGAGGATGCCTATGGCAGACCGATTCAGGGGGAGCTCGCGTTCGCGGTGGGGCTCGGCTGGGGTCACGGGGGGACGCGACCAGAGCGCTAGCTCGGCGCCGAGGCTGAACGGTTCACAGTGGGCCGGGTTTTGTTCGCAGGTCGCGTAGCCCTGATCATCGACCACCACCCGTGGGCTCAGGGCGGCGTCGAAGCGATTGTGCTCGAAGCCGCCGTTCTTGGCGTCCGTCCCATAGAGGACCGATAGGACCAGGGCGATCCAGAGCCCGACATGAACGCGATTATGACGGGGCTCGAGCGCTCCTCGCGTCCAGGTCTCTGCTCTGGCGCCCCAGCGGTCGAACAGGGGAACCAGGCCGTTGACCAGAGGCAGAGGGAAGACCTTGGAGAAGAAGTCGTTCTCGCCCATGGCCGTGAGACCGGTCGCCAAGAGGGCCATCATGGCGCCATAGATCGTCCCGAAGAGGAGCTTCCCGACTGGGGTTTTCGGGATGGTGGCTGGGTCTGTGACCAGGAGGCAGAGGGCTAAAAAGACCGGGCCCCAGAGCGCCGTGGGTCGCGTCAGCACCTGGGTATCGACCAGAAGAAGCAGCGCGATGAACGCGCCCATGGACACGAGGACGATGGGAACACGGAGCTGGGCGATCAACGCCAGAAGCAGGATCAACTCCACCATGTTGGGCCCGGAGTTGAAGGCGTGGCTCAGGTCGAAGAAGCCAAAGGTGTTGGGCATGAGCATGCACAAGGCGCCCGTGATGGCGATCCCGAAGGCGCTGGGGTTGAAGATGTGTCGACCCTCGCGCTGGATCAGGTGCTTGGAGGCGATGGCCAACGTGAGGGTGACCAGGGCCAGCCAACGGTCCTCCCCGAGGAACCAAACGAAGAGGTTCATGCTGCCGACGATGGGCAGCACGCTGGCGCCGATCTGAACCCGACCCTCGTTGCGCCACGCCAGAAACCACGCCTCAAGGCCGTAGGCGAACATCACCTGGATGACCAGGTCGCCGAGGAGCTCCCCGACGGCTCGGTCATAGAGGCCCCAGTACAGGAAGAGGGTGAGCTGGAGCGCCACGGGGAGGAGGTGGGTCGGCTTCACCGTCTCGACCCACCTGAGCGCGGTCGACCGACGTCGAAGTCGCACGAGGAGCGCGAGCCAGGCGACCATCAGGGCCAGCATGGCGCCGAGGGGTTGTGCGTGTCGCTCCACGAGCCCACCGAAGCTCTTGGAGATCGACGGGCCGTCATCGGGGCGTCCATCGGTACGCCACGCGGTCTCCATTCGATAGAAGTCTCCCTGGTCGAGCCGCTCGACGCTCTGCGCGACCCGCTCGAGGTGGCGGGCCACCACGGGATCGGGACTGGCCTGCTCGATGGTGATGCGGAAGCTCTTTGAGACACGCTCTCCGTCCAGCGCCTTCTCACGTGGGGCCAGGACCACCCGACCCGCGACCGGCCCCTGAGGAGCCAGGGCCTCCTTCATGACGGGGAAGATCACCTCCACCACGTTGATCTCGGTACCGGAGACCACCCAGCCACCCTCAAGCGGCTTCATGATGCCGATATCGCCCACGAGTCGCTTGGCCAGGAACGCCCGGTCTGGTGGGATGGCGAACCGCGCGACCTCCTCGGACTCCAGCGGTGGCGGCGTCGCGCAACTCGTAGCGCTCGCTACGGTCGCCCAGAGGCAGACCATCAGGAAGAAGCGATTCATCAGCCGAGCAGTCTATCTCAGAACCTGGGCTGGGTCTGAAATCGCCGTCGACGCGCGGACGAGCGTTGACACCGCGGGTCGGCCACCTGCTCAGTTCACCATAGACGGCGCGCGTCGATTCGCTAGGATACCGCCCACTCAACGGAGGTCTCGATGTCGACGCAAGACGCTGTACTGTATGATCGCCAGGGCGACGTGGTCGTGATCACGCTGAACCGACCGGACAACCGGAACAGCATGACCCCTGAGCTCTTTGAGGCCTTCGAGGCGGCCATCGATCGGGTCCAGGAAGACGAGACGGCCCGCTGCGTGGTCCTCACCGGCCGTGGTCGATGCTTCTCCTCCGGAGCGGACTTCAAGAGCCAGATTCAGTCGGACGCGGGCGGCGCGACCCTCTCCCATGAGCGCTCGTTCGCCATGTACATGCCCTTCTTAAAGGTCCTCGACATTCAGATCCCCGTCATCGGGGCGCTCAACGGCCACGCGGTCGGCGGTGGGTTCGGCCTGTCCCTGGTGTGTGACTTGCGGATCGGGAACCGCGCCTCGAAGTACGGCGCGAACTTCGCGCGACTCGGCCTCTCGTCCGGGATGGGCATCAGCTACATCCTGCCTCGTCTCGTGGGACCCTCGGTCGCCTCCGAGCTGATGCTCACCGGGAGGTTGGTCCTGGGTGAGGAGGCGGAGGCGATCGGCCTGGTCAATCGCGCTGTGGACACCGACGAGGTCCTGCCGGTCGCCATGGAGA
>CALCNF010000283.1 GCA_937897815.1 uncultured Pseudomonadota bacterium
CCGCCCGGAGGCGGTCGTCGCGCGCACCCAGATGCTCTTCCGTGAGGCGGCCTCTGGAGCCGGTCTGCTCCACCCTGCGCTCACCGGTGTGTCCCCCGGGCCCGGTCTCGCGCGCATCCTTCCGACGGACCAGGACGCCTATCCACACACCTCCTTGAGCGTCACGGCGTTCAAGGATTACCTGGCGTGTCCCTACCGCTTCTGGCTGGAGAAGGTGATGGGGCTGAGCGAGCTCGATGACCGGGCTCTTGAGCTCGACGCGGCGCGCTTTGGAACGATGGTGCACGCGGTCCTGGAGCGTTTTGGGCTTGAGGAGGGACTGAGGCTCTGCTCAGACCCGGACAGGATTGACCGGGCGCTGGGCAGCTTCCTCGACGACTATCTGCGCGATGAGTTTGGCGATAACGCGCGGCGGACGGTGGCCATCCAGGCCTCGTTGGCTCGTCGGCGTCTGTCCGCCTTTGCGCCCAGGCAGGCGGAGCGGGTCGCGGAAGGGTGGCGGACCATCGCCGTAGAGCACCGGGTGGCGCGAGGAGACGAACAGGTCGCGCTTGAGCTGCCGACCGGCCCGCTCTATGTCCATGGCCGTATCGACCGGGTGGACCTCCATGAAGATGGTCGCCTCGCGGTGCTCGATTACAAGACCAGCTCGAACGCGCCAGACGCCGCGCATCGCAAGGGGCCTAGGAACGCCAAAGCCTGGGTGGACCTCCAGCTCCCGCTCTACAGAAAGCTCGCGACCACCATCGAGGTCCCTCACACCTCTGTGGTCACAGGCTACGGGCTCTTGCCCAGAGACCCGTCTCGCGCTGGGTTTCATATGGCGGATTGGAGTGAAGGGGAGCTGGAAGAGGCGGACGAACTCGCGCTGCAGGTGGCGACCTCCATTCGGGAGCGGCGTTTTTGGCCTCCCGCCCAGCGCCCTCCCATGTACTCCGAGGCCCTGGCGGGGATCTGCCAGGATGAGGCGCTGAACGCGCAACCCGTACCGGAGTGGTCCGAGGACGACGGGGGTGCGCCATGAGCGGTGGCCTATCGGTCCCGAGCCAGATCATCCGAGCGTCTGCGGGCACAGGGAAGACCTATCAGCTGACGCGGCAGCTCCTGGCGGCGCTGCTCGTGCCCGGCGCCGCCGAGCGGCCCGAGCGACTCCTCGCGATGACGTTCACCCGAGCGGCGGCTGGCGAGATTCGCGATAGGCTCCTGGGTGAGCTCGCTGAGGCGGCGTCCAGCGATGAGGCCTTCGCGAAGATTCGTGGGAAGGTCCCGCCCGGCACCACAAGGGCCCAGCTGTCTGAGGTGTTGCTCGCCCTGGTGGAGCGCCTGGACCGCCTTCGGATCTCGACGATCGACGCCTTCTTCATGACGCTGGCTCGGGTCTATGCGTTCGATCTGGAGATGGCACCGGACTGGCGGATCGCGGATGAACAGGAGATCGATGACCTGCGCTTGCGGGCCCTCGAGGATGTCTGGGAGTCGCTTCAGCCCGAGGAGGTCGCGACCGTCTTGTTTCATCTCAGCCAGGGGGCCCCTTCGACACAGGTCACTGAGACCTTGGTGGATCTGCTGAAGGACGCCTATGAGCTGGTCAGAGAGACGGGCCAGGAGGCCTGGGATTGGCTTCAACCCGTCGAGGACATCTCGCGAAGCGACGCCCTCTCGGCGTTGGAGGTGCTGCGTGAGACCTCTCTGGACGGAACCGCCACCTTCGATGGCGCGAGGCTCGCGGACATCGGGCGGTTCGAGGCCGAAAACTGGAAGGCCTTTCTGGGTACCGGGCTCCCCAAGGCGCTTCAGGCGGGTAAAGAGCACTACAAGTCCGCCCGCAATCTCCTCGATGACACCGTTCAACGCTTGTACGCGCCGCTCATGGCGCACGCGCGGGGCCAGCTCGTCTTGTCCCTCGCGGCGCGCACCCGAGAGATACGGAGCGTCGTCCTCCACTACCACCAGGCGCTCCAGGCGCGTCGCCGGTCGTCGCCGCTCTATGACTTCACGGACGTGGCTTACCGGCTTCGTGTAGGCAGCGCTCTCGGGCTGCTCGACGTCATGGCCTACCGCCTCGACGGTCGGCTCGACCATCTTTTGATCGACGAGTTCCAGGACACGTCTATGGACCAGTGGGATGTCTTGCGACCCCTGGCCGAGTCCGTGACCGCTGGCGGGGATCAGCTGCGCTCCCTGATGTGCGTAGGCGACGTGAAGCAGAGCCTCTACGCCTGGCGAGGTGGGCGCGCCGAGCTCCTGGAGCGTCTCCCGGAACAGCTCCCCGCGTTCGCCGGGGACGAGAGCACCATGTCGCAGACCCGGCGATCCAGCCCGGTGGTTCTCGAGCTCGTAAACGCCGTCTTCGAGTCGCTACAGATGAACCCCGCTTTAAGAAAGGACGCCGCGGTGCAGGGTGCGCGTCGATGGAGTCGGGGCTATCAGGAGCACACGGCGTTCTACACGAAGCGCGCCGGCGCGGCCGATCTGCGCGTCGTCGACCAGGGGGCCGACCCCCTGATCGCAGCCGCTGGGCTGGTCCGTGAGATCCACACCGCGCGTCCAGAGGCGTCCATCGGGATCCTGGTTCGGGGGAACACCAAGGGGCAAATCGCGGCCCTGGTTCAAGCCCTGGGCGAGGGCTCGCCAGCGATCGCGGCGACCGGCCGAGGCGGTAATCCACTATCGGACAGCGTGGCGGTTGAGCTCATGCTCTCGCTCCTGACCCTCCTCGACCAGCCCCGTCATTCCGTGGCCCGCCTGCATGTATGGCGGTCGCCCTTGGGGCGGATGGTCGCGCCCGGATCAGACCCCCTCCACGCTCCCGACGAGGCCGCCATCGCCGCCTTCACGGAGCGAGGCCGAGCGCGCGTCATCGAGGTGGGATACGCCGGAGCCGTTCGTGAGTGGATGACTCCCCTGTTCGGCGAGGTGGACGCCTATGACCTCGAGCGCCTGAGCCAGCTACTCGACCTCCTGGCCTCGGCCTCTGTGCGGCCGACCCTCAGGCCCGCAGAGCTGGTCGAGACGATTCGCGCGCATCGCGTGCCGGGCGCCTCGGTCTCCAGGGTCCAGGTCATGACGATTCACCAGTCCAAGGGGCTGGAGTTTGATGTGGTCTTTGTCCCCGGCATGGTCGACGGCAGCTTCCCCAACCGGTCGGCGATTGAAGCTGACGACACCGAGGAGGAGCGCCGAGTGTTCTATGTGGCCGTCACCCGAGCCAGAAAGCTCCTGCACCTAAGCTGGTACAAGCGAAACCGATATGGTCAGAAGCACATGTCGAGGTTTCTCGATGGACTCCTGGGCCACGCCACCAATCGCTGAGCTACCGCTCCTGTCCGTAGATCAAGAAGGCCGCCCCCGCGCTGGTCCCAGTCAGGTCCGCGCCAGGTGCGCCCAGCAGCAGGTCAGGGAGCCCGTCACCGGAGACATCTCCAGCCGCCCCCACAGCAAACCCAAGCGAGTAGCTGGCATCGCCGGAAAAGGTCGCTCCGGTGTATGTGAACCCAGTGCGCTCTCCATCCACTTCCACATCTTCAGCAGGTCTTCCCACAAGGTCCGTCA
>CALCNF010000284.1 GCA_937897815.1 uncultured Pseudomonadota bacterium
AGACGTCGACGGCTCAGGCTTTGAGAAGCGTGAGGGGGCGCGGTACGCCCGCAAGGTCACCAAGGCGCTCAAGAAGGTCTTCAAGCCGCCGGTTCACATCTCGGAGGACGCTCTGTCGGGTCTGCGCTTCGTCGTGAAGGTCCAGGGCCTGACCGCCGAAGGTGAGATCGTGAAGTACAAGGTCCTCAAGCGCAGCGGAAACAGCTCGTATGACGGGTCGGCCGAGGCGGCCATCCAGCAGTTTGTACCGAAGAAGGGCGGCACGAAGAAGTTCCCGCCCCCGCCCACAGACGTCCTCCGTTACGTGAACTCCAAGGGCATGAAGCTGGACCTGGACGGGAAGTACTACGTGGGGCGTGGATTTTGACCGGGCTCCTCACCGCAGTGGCCCTGACCCTGGGTCTGTTGGGCGCGACGCCCGAGACGCAGGGCGCGCCCTGCGAGGGCCCGGCCCAGTGTGCCCGCGGCGAGCTCTGCCTGGCGGGACAGTGTCGCGGCGGGTCCCAGCGCGCCCTGATCACCAAGCTGGACGTTCTCGCCATCCCCGATCCCCTCGTCGTTGGCCAGGGTCGTTTCCTTCATGATGAGGCGCGTCGAGTTCGACGCATGCTCGCCGACGACCTCACATGGACGGGGTTCTACGACCTGCTGCCCAGCTCAGAGATGCCTCCTGGCCATCGGGCTGAGGGCGTGAGCCCGACCGCGGTCGACCGGGGCGCCTGGCGGCGCGCGGGGGCCAACCGAGTTCTCAAGGTCCGTCTCGTCGCTGACGGGGCCCCGGGGGCCTATCGTCTCACCTTGCGGCTCATCGATCTGGAGCGCTACGCCGCGGTCGACCTCCCGGGTCATGACGTCCTCGTTCCTCCCGGAGGCACCCGCCAGGTGCTCGCCCGTTGGATCAACGCCCTGGTCGCCCACGACACCGGCATGGCCGGGGTGGTCGGTACCCGAGTGCTCGCCTCGGTCCAGGTCCGGAGCGGGATCAAGGAGATCGGGGTCATGGACGTCGATGGACGGGCGTTCCGCTTCGTGACGGGCAACGGCTCCCTGAACCTGGGTCCGGCCTGGGGCCCGGAGGACGAGATCGGCTACATGTCCTACGCGAGCGGCAACCCGGACTGGATCGTGGACGGGAGCCCCCGCTCCGATCGTCCCGGGCTGAACGCCGCGGGATGCTGGTCTCCGGACGGCGCCTGGCTGGCGCTCTCGGTGGCTGAGGGGACCAACTCGGACGTGGTGATCCTCTTTGGGGATACGGGTGAAGAGCACGTCCGCCTTACGGATCATCCGGCGGTGGACACGTCGCCGACCTGGTCTCCGGACGCTCGTCGTCTGGCCTTCGTGAGCGATCGAACGGGCAGCCCTCAGATCTGGCTGGCCTCCCTGTCGACCGGCGATCTGCGGCGCGTCAGCCGCGGCGGCTATGTGACCTCGCCCGACTGGTCGCCGATCGGGGAGACCCTGGTGTACGCCAAGCAGGTGGGCTCGGACACGTTCGTGATCGTCCGACACGATCTGGATACAGATCAGGTCACGAGGCTCACCTCGCCGGACGTCTCCTCGGAGAGCCCGAGCTTCTCCGCGGACGGTCGATTCCTCGTCTTCCAGCGCCGGGGGGGTGACAAGGTGCCCAGGCTGTGGATTATGCACGCAGACGGAAGCCACGCGCGGCCGATCTCCACACCTGACTACCCGATGTTCGCGCCGGACTGGCACCGGCGTTCGAGGAGCCAACCATGAGCGCCCCACAAATCGCACCTTCGATCCTCAGCGCCGACTTCGCCCGGCTGGGTGAGGAGATCCGCGCGGTCGACGCCGCTGGCGCGGACGTGATCCACGTGGACGTGATGGACGGCCACTTCGTCCCGAACCTGACCATCGGGCCGCCCATCGTCCGTGGGATCCGGCCCCACACCGAGCTGCCGATCGACACGCATCTGATGATCACCAACCCCGAGCAGTACATCGAGGAGTACGCCGCTGCGGGGAGCGACTGGATCAGCGTCCACGTGGAGACCTGTCCCCACCTGCACCGGGTGATTCACCAGATCAAGGAGGCGGGGGCGAAGCCAGGCGCGGTCCTCAACCCTCACTCCTCTCTGGAGTCCATTCGTCACGTCCTGCCCGATCTGCACCACGTCCTGATCATGAGCGTGAACCCGGGCTTTGGTGGTCAGGCGTTCATCCCCTCGGTCCTGGACAAGATCCGCACCCTGCGCTCCTGGATCGACGACGCGGGTCTCGACACGCTCATCGAGATCGACGGCGGCGTGAAGGCCACGAACATCGGCGCCATCCGCGAGGCAGGCGTCGACGTCTTTGTCGCCGGAAGCGCCGTCTTCAACGCCGAGAGCTACGCCGAGTCCATCGCGGCGCTGCGCGCGGGGGCGGCCGGCTGATATGACCTTCGCTACCCTGGCGCTCGGGCTCCTCGTGTTGGGGGCGGGTCCGCCCGCGACTGGACCCGCGGACGGCGGCGCCGGGGACGGTCTGGTGAGCTGGGCGATAGGACCTGGACATGAGCGGGTCTTCAAGGCGCTCATGCCGGCTCGAGATGGCGAGCTCCCGGAGGGCTGGAGCCTCCGCGCTCTCGGCGTTCCCGGGGACCGTGTCGAGGCCGTGTATGGCCCCGCGGACTCCTCCAATCAATGCGACGATGGCGCGCTTTGCGTTCGCCTGATTCACCCGAGCGCGGCCGATGAGGGCGCCACGCGTGCCGGCCCCTTCGCCCTGTGGTCGCGCGCTCAAGACGGACTGGACGCGACGGCGCTGCTCAAGGGCTTGAGCGAACGCTTCAACGGCGCTCCTCCGTTCGACCCGTTCAAGCGGGTCGAGCGCAAGGTGGCCGCGCCCCTGCCGCCATCGGCGGACACTGAGGTCGTGAAGGTCGCCTCCGACGGAGAGGGCCTACAGGCGCGCTTTCGGGCCTTTCTCGCGTCAGACCCGGATCTGCTCAGCCGCGTGAACTCCATCGAGATCAGCCCCAGTCGTGTGCGCTACCTGCTCAAAGGGGATGGAGGCGGCGAGCATGTTGTGGAGCTGCGTCCTCGCTCCCCACGCCAGAGTCACCCGGCCGAGGTGACCCGAAGCTTCTTTGTGCAGGGCGTGGGGGCCCTGCCGAACCCCCCTGATCTGGTCACCCGAGTCCACGCCGCGCTGTCGCAGAGCGACGACGGCACCCTGACCTTGACCCCGGAGCACGTGATGGCCCGGGGCGAGCGCCCGGCCCTGCACGTCCTCTTGATCGTCCTGAGCGCCCTCGCGCTGCTCGTCCTCGTCTTGGGGGCAAAGCCCCTCGGGCGCGCGGTCCGCGAGACCCTGGCGGGCGAGCGCTGGGTGTGGTGGATCCTCGGCCTGGGGATGCTCCTGCGCATCGTGCTCCCGTACCGCATGGTGGAGATGGGCATCGGGTATCAGCTCACCCGGCTCGCCGAGGATCTACTCCTGCCGCGCTACGGCGCCGGCACCGTCACGCTCCACCACGGGGTGATGCAGATCTTCGGCGCCGATCACGTGGTGATGATCTGGATCCACAAGGTCCTGGGGTGCCTCACCCTGCCTCTCGCGACCGCCGTCGGGGCCCGACTCCTCGGTCCTCTTCGCGAGCGTCTGCCTACGGCGGTGACCCTCTGGGCGGCGGCCCTGGCGCTCACGCCGATGCTCATCCGCTCGGACATCACCGAGAGCAACCTGGTCCCCGTGCTCTTCGGGCTCTGGGCGGGGCTCCTGGCCTGGCAGTCCACCACGGGCGCCGTCCGCGTCGCGCTCACGGCCGCGGGGCTCGCCTACGCGGGCCTGTGCCGTCCCGAGATGGCGGTCGTCGCCCCAGGGATCTGGCTGGCTCTAGAGCGCCCCTGGTCCGATAGGCGCTCCTCGCTGAGCGTCGGGTTGATCCTCCTGATCACCCTCTCGGTGCAGCTGTACTTCGTCTCGGAGGTGGTCGACTGGGAGGTCGGAGAGCAGAGCCTTCATTTCAGCAAAGGACTCTCACCAGGCCGCTTCCTGGGCATCCTGGCTAACAACGCCATGCGCGACCCCACCATCGTGCCGCTCCTGTCCTCTCTGCTGGCTCTGGGCGCTCTGTACAAGCGAGAGGGCCGCGCCCTGGCGATCACTTTGCTCCTGGGCGGCGCCCTGTGGCTCTACGTCTACGCGATCGATCTCTCGAACGCCTCTCAGCCCAGGCTGCACATCGCGGCTCTCCTGCCCTGGTCTTTGGCCGCCGCGATCACGGCCGCGAGGATCCTGGCCCACCACCGCCCGACGGGCGTCTCGGTCCTGGCGCTCTGGCTTCTTAGTGGCCTGGCGACGGTCCCCACCCTCTGGGCTCCGACGAACGAAGATACCCAGGACGCCCTGTTCGATCGGCTCGATGAGACCTTGCCCCGAGGCGAGGGCACGACCCTGGTCACCCTGATGCGCGCGGACGCGCCCGACGAGCCCGGTCACTACACTCACCGTCATCTGCCCAGCTACCGCTTCAGCACGGTCGAGCAGCTGCCCATCGGCTCGCTCGTGGCGGCCCTGGATCGGTCCCCAGGCAAGGTCTACTACTTCCAGGGCGTGAGCTGCTATGCGGAGCTCCGTCGTGCCATCCGGGGCCGGAGCGGGATCCTCCCCGCCTGCGCTCGGGTTCATGAGCAATTTGATCTTGAGCCCGTCTGGACCGACGAGGTGCCCAACCTGGGCAACCCTCCTCACCAGGAGCTTGGGTACTACGGCACAGACGCGGCCTTCCAGGTGGGTCTGTGGCGTGTTCAGGGTCTCATTCGGGCGCCTTCCTCTCCGAGCGCGCGTTGACACCCTGGTTTGGCCTCGGCACGGTGGAAGTGCCGTGAACACCTTCTTCCTCGCTCTCACGCTCCTCACCGTCTCCAGCGGCCCGTCCTACGTTCTGGGCACGGAGTCGAGCGGCGTCATGGAGCGCTGGGTGGATAAGCTGTCGGGTCTGAAGGTGGAGTCGGCCAAGATCGACAAGGACCACGTCCTGGTGACCCTCGGACGTGATTGTCTCCTGCGGATCACCCACAGCAAGGATCCCACGTGTGCGTCGCATCACGCCCTCGGGAGCGCCCACGGCTGCGCCACCGGCGATCGGTGCCCGTCTGAGAAGAAGCTCAAGAGGGCGTTTGAGAAGGCCGGACCGCTCAAGCTTCCCTGGCGCTCGGTGAGCCCGGCGCCTCAGCGCTCCTCGAATCAGGTTCGTGAAGCGCGGGTCCTGGCCCAGCGCCGCCTCGACGCCAAAGACTACGCGGGAGCTCAGAAGACGCTCTTGCCCATCGTTCAGGACCGCTCGATTCGCGCACGGGACCGCCTGTCTGTGGTCGCCACCCTGGGCGCGA
>CALCNF010000285.1 GCA_937897815.1 uncultured Pseudomonadota bacterium
CCCGGATGCCCTCTTCTATCTGGAGAGCCGCGGGCTCTCATCGGGTACGGCCAGAGCGCTCCTCACCCTGGCCTTCGCCGAAGAGATGACGCAGCGCTTGCCCCTGAGCTACCTCAAGGGGGCTCTGAAGAACTACATCAGCACTCGACTGAGCGGCGCCGCCGATGGCACGCTCCTCGCCGCGTTCCACGAGGATCTCTAGCCATGCTCGGAGAAGCGCTCCGCGGTCAGTTTCCCGCCCTGAACCAGGAGATCGGAGGGCACCCTCTGGTCTACCTCGACAACGGCGCGACGACCCTGAAGCCAGACTGCGTGATCGAGTCGATCACGAGCGTCTACGCGCGCGACTGCGCCAACGTCCATCGTGGCGTTCACACCCTCTCTCAGCGAGCGACTCAACGTCAGGAAGAGGCGCGGGTGACCGCCCAGCGCTTCCTGAACGCGCCAGAGGCGAGGGAGTGCATCTTTGTTCGCGGCACCACCGAGGGGATCAACCTGGTGGCGAACACCTGGGGACGCGCGAACCTGGGCCCTGGTGATGAGGTCCTGATCACGGCCATGGAGCATCACTCGAACATCGTGCCCTGGCAGATGGTCTGTAAGGCCACGGGCGCGACGCTCCAGGTAGCCGACATCGACGATGACGGCGCGCTCGTCATGGACGATTACCGCGCGAAGCTCAGCTCGAAGACCAAGATGGTGAGCGCCATTCACGTCTCCAACGCTCTGGGCACCGTGAACCCGGTCGAGGAGATGATCCGCCTCGCTCACGACGCGGGCGCGCTCGTGCTTCTGGACGGAGCCCAGTCCGCTCCGCACCAGCCTGTGGACGTTCAGGCCCTCGACGTAGACTTCTTCGTGTTCAGTGGTCACAAGGTGTACGGGCCCACCGGCGTCGGCATCCTCTACGGACGGGAGTCGCTCCTGGACGCCATGCCTCCCTGGGAGGGGGGCGGCGACATGATCCGCACGGTCACCTTCGAGGAGACGACCTACGCCGGGCTCCCGTCGAAGTTTGAAGCGGGGACGCCGAACATCGCCGGCGCCATCGGCCTCGGCACGGCCATGGAGTTCCTCATGGGCCTCGATCTCGCGAAGGTCGCGGAGCATGAGGCCGATCTGCTCCGATACGCTACAGAGCGCCTGGACAGCATCGACGGCCTGCGGCGCATCGGTACGGCCGAGGACCGAGCGGGCCTCGTTGGCTTCGTGCTCGATTGGGCCCACCCTCACGATGTAGGCACGATTCTCGATCACGAGGGGATCGCGATCCGCGCGGGACACCACTGTGCACAGCCTGTGATGGATCGGTTCCAGGTCCCCGCGACCGCGCGCGCGAGCTTCGGCGTCTACAACACGCGAGAGGACATCGACCGTCTGGTCTCGGCCCTCCATTCGGTGAAGGAGATCTTTGCGCCATGAGCGGACTTCGCGAGCTCTATCAAGAGATCATCCTCGACCACAGTCGTGCGCCGCGAAACAGCGGCTCACTTCCCGAGCCCGACTCGAGCGCTGAAGGCCACAACCCCCTGTGCGGCGACCGACTGACCGTCACGCTGAACATGGCAGAGAGGTCCGTCACGGACATCCGAATCCAGGTGTCCGCCTGCGCGATCTGCGCCGCGAGCGCCTCGACGATGACCGAGGCGGTCAAGGGACGAAGCTTCGACGAGATCATCGCCCTGTTCGACGCCTTTCACAACGTCGTCACGGGCGATCACGAGCCCGAACACCGGGAGGCCCTCGGCAAGCTCGCCGTGTTCGGAGGCGTCGCTGAGTTCCCGATGCGGGTGAAGTGCGCGACGCTCCCCTGGCACACCCTTCGATCGGCCATGGACGGCGCGGACGCGCCCGCCAAGACCGAGTAGATCAACGGACGCCGGAAACGAGGCGGTCATCGGGTCCCGAAAAAGCGAGAGCCGACCTCCGTGACCGGAGATCGGCTCTCTGGACGTCACCGCGGTGCGTCCTTAGCTGTATCGGCTTCGGGCGTGAGCCCGAGGCACGTCGCTTACCAGCGACCGCCGCCGCCGCCGCCGCCGTA
>CALCNF010000286.1 GCA_937897815.1 uncultured Pseudomonadota bacterium
CGTCGAGGAGGCCGCCGAGGCCTCGGACGATGAGGCGAAGGTCGAGGACTAATCAGTGACGTACGCGGTTCCCATGCCCCCCACCAACACAGTGGCATCCCAGAGCACCCACGAAGAGCCAGTCCAGCATACGGTGGACTCCGGCACGAAGTTCGTGGGTCTGGTGATGTTCCTGGGGTCGTGGACCGTGATGTTCGCCGCGCTCTTCTTCTCGTTCGCGACCTTCCGGGTCCATGCCGATTCGGCGTGGCCGCCCGCCGCGCTCATGGACGTGCCCTTGTGGATGCCGTCGCTGAGCACGTTCATTATCCTGCTCTCTAGCGTGACCCTTGAGTGGGCGCGGCGTCGAACCTTGTCCGGCGACCTGCCGGGGGCCCGACAGCGCGTCAAGCTCACCTTCGTTCTGGCGGTGGCCTTTGTCGCCATGCAGACCTGGCTCTGGCAGGTCATGTGGGCCAAGGGTGTGACGCTCAACAGCGAGCAGTTCGCCGGCTACTTCTATGTGCTGACGGTGTTCCACGCCATGCACATCCTGGTCGGCCTTGGGCTGCTCACCTACTTCTCGCGCCTGCTCACCGGGGGAGACCCCGCGAGCGTGCGCGTGCCGGCTCGTCTCATCACGCTCTTCTGGCACTTCGTCGGCGTGGTCTGGGGCCTGCTCTTTGTGCTGCTCTTCTTTTCGTGAGGAAAGCAATGATTCGTTCCCTGTTTCTCGTTCTCTTTCTCTCCTCTATCGCGCTCGTCATTACGGGTTGCCAGTATGAGGAGCCCGATCCCTTCACCGAGCCGATCTCGATCGTGGGCGGTAGCCTCGACCCGGACCAGCTCAACCGAGGGCGAGAGGCCTATGTCCTCTACTGCTACGCGTGCCACGGCATGGAGGGCGATGGAGACGGACCGGCTGCCTACGGGCTCCGACCCGCCCCCCGTGATTTCCGCACCGGTATGTACAAGTTCGCCGGCGTCGCTGAGGGCATGGCCCACGACGAGGACATCAAGCGCATCATCAAGGATGGCCTGAACGGAACCGCGATGCTCCCCTGGGAAGACATCCCGGACGCACAGATCGACGACATCATTCAGTACCTCAAGGTGCTCTCGTACTACGCAGAGGATGAGGACGGTGAGATCGATGCAGCCGGGTGGCGCGCGGTGGAAGACAACGAGCTCGGTGAGCGAGCCGTGGCCGGCGATGACCCGTGGGGAGCCAGCCAGGCCTCCGAGGCGATCAAGCGCGGTGAGGCCGTCTACCATGGCCAGGCAAACTGCCAGCAGTGCCACGCTGCGTACATCACCAAGCCCGAGATCAAGGCCGCCTACAAGGCGACCAATAACGGCAAGGAGATGACGGCGGAGTTCCGCGCCGACCTGTATGAGCCGCTGATTCAGCTCAGCGAGTACACGGTACCGGTTCGCGAGCCCCTGCAGTACAAGGCCGCCACCTGCGAGGAGGACGAGGACTGCTCGGGTGAAGGAAATATGTGCGTCTATGGGAAGTGCAGTCGGAAGCTGAAGGTGCTCCCGCCGGACTTCACCTTCAACGAGCTTCGCTCGGTGCGTGATGGCACCGAGCTGCAGGACCTCTACCGCATCGTGGCTCATGGCATCCAGGGATCCGGTATGCCGGCCTGGAAGCTGCAGGGCATCGGTGACAAGGACCTCTGGGCGCTCTCGTACTACGTCCACAGCCTGAGCAAGCTCAAGGACACGGGCTCCGCGCTTGAGCTCAAGAAGCGCCTGAAGGCTCAGGAGTAGCAGAGCGCTGCTCTGGGGGGCCACCGCCTCCCGGAGCGGGGCCGCTCTGCTCGCCCACGCGTCCGCTTC
>CALCNF010000287.1 GCA_937897815.1 uncultured Pseudomonadota bacterium
CTGAACACCCATACGGTCCACCTGCCGACCCACAGCCACAATGTGCTGTCGGACCGACTGAACGCCAACCCCAAGGCCCAGGCCTTCGTTCGGCGACTGGCCGATCGCGCCGAGCTGAACTTCGCGAAGCTCTACAACATGGGAGATACGCTCATCGTCCAGAGCCGACACTTCGTCGATTACTGGCGCCAGCGAGGCGTGACCATTCCCATTGAGGTCGTGGGACGCCCCATCGACCCGAACAAGTTCGACGCGCAGCCCGGATCCGATCCGTTCCCCGCGGACTTCGCCAGCGGCAAGCGCCTGCTTGTCGTGTGTCGCCATGACCGTGAGAAGCGCCTCGATCATCTGATCGACATCTTCGCGGAGCACCTCGCCCCAGCGGACCCCGAGCTCACCCTGACGCTCATCGGGGACGGGTTCGACCACAGCAACCTTGTGAAGCACGCTCAGGAGTCGGGTGTGTTCGACCGCATCCACTTCACCGGAGAGGTGAAGCATGGGCAGCTGGTCGACTGGTACGCCCACGCCGACCTCTTCGTCTACACCTCCGTGTCGGAGACCTTCGGGAACGTAGTGAACGAGGCTCTTTGGTGTGGACTTCCTGTCGTGGCGCTCGACGATCGCATGGGCGTCGCTCACCAGGTCGTCAACGAGGTGAACGGCTTCCTGATCAAGCCCGACCAGCACTTCACGGACGAGGGCTTCGCTGCGGCCTGCCTTCTCCTGACGCGAAGCGAGACCCTGCGGCAGAAGATGAGCCAGGCTGCCATGCGCCTGTCGCGAGCCAACTCGCATCCGGACGTGACCCTGTCGCGCTTCGAGAAGATCTACGGCGAAGCCAAGGCGCACTGCGACAAGGCCATCACCGAGCCGCTCTCCGGAGCGAGCCGCCTTCGACAGGCCCTGGTCCTCGCAGGCCACCTCGCCACCTGGACAGCGGTCAACGGCGTGCTTCTCGCTATCGCCCACACCATGACCCGCTTTGGCGCGGGCCGTGACGGCGCCGAGTCTCAGCACGCCGAGGTCCTCGCCAACCTGGCCCAGCAGAAGCCGTCGACCCTCGACGGACCCCAGCGCAGCGCAGCCTAAGCGGCGGGAACAGAGCATGGTTCATGGCGCTCGGCGCCCATGGTCAGGTGAAGCTGCTGGGTGATACCATCGCCCCATGAATCGACTCCTACTGGCGATATTCTGTTGTGCGCTGGTCGCGTGCGGCGACGACAAGACCGATCCCCCCCCCGCTGACACGGCCGAGGACTCAACCTCAAGTGCCGACGCCTCAGACGGCGTCGACACGGACACGGTGGACGTGACGCCGGACGGTGGGTCATCGGACGCGACCGCGGACTCGCCTTCAAGCGTGGACGCATCGGACGTCGCCACGACCGACACCGTAGACGCAGGTTCGGACGTCGTCCCGTCCGATGCGCTGGACGTCGCGGTCGATGTGGAGCCGGACACGGAGAGCGACGCGCCCGCCGACACCGCGGAGTCCGACTCAGACGCTTGGACGGACACAGACGGGCAGAGCGACGTGGAGCTCGATACCGAAACGGACTTGGACAGC
Organism: uncultured Pseudomonadota bacterium; assembly: GCA_937897815.1. Lineage (GTDB taxonomy): Bacteria > Myxococcota_A > UBA9042 > PHBI01 > CALCNF01 > CALCNF01. The sequence goes on from CALCNF010000287.1 coordinate 1,571, forward strand.
GGCCCCTCCGACGTGATGGACGTCCCACTTGATGCTGAGATGGACGCAGCTCTCGACGTCTCCGACTCGGGTGACGAACCGGAGACCGACGCGCCGAGCGACGCAGGACCCGACGCAGAGGGTGACGCTGAAGGTGACGCCGTTGAGACAGACGCCGTTGAGACAGACGCCAGCGTCTGCGAGACCGTGACGTGTGTCGTGGACGCAGACTGCGACGACGAAGACCCCTGCACGACCGAGACCTGCGATCCGACAGGATGTGGAGCCTGCAGCGCTGAGCTGCTCGCCGATGGCGCCAACTGCGGTGAGAGCCTGGCCTGCTTTGATGGGGCCTGCCAGGAGGCGACCTGGATCGAGGGCATCGTGACCGATCCTGAGCTCGTCCCGGTCAGCGGCCTTCAGGTCCGGATCCCGGGAGACTGGCTGACGGCTACGGACGCCGCAGGCCGGTTCACCTTGATCACCAAGAAGACGGGTGAGGTCGTGATCCAGTACGGCCTGGACCCCGGAGGCGCGGCCTGGGCCGACCACGTCAAGCTCCTCGACCTCGAGGCCTTCACGTCTCAGGGAGTCCACCCCAACGCGTCGACGATCGTCTCTCGAACCTCGGCCATGGACCGTTCCCTGGTGGAGAGCGACTTCTATCTGCCCTCGTGGACCAACGTGGCTTTCGGGGGCGTGCACGTCACGCCGAAGCCAGCCCAGGCTGCGGACGGCGCGCCTTCAGCGTTTGTGGAGGCCGATGGCACGCCCTGGCCTACGCCCGAGGGTCCCCAGACCGACACAGGATTCAGCAACGGTCTCGCGATGAGCCTGACGACGGTGACGCCGGACAGCGCAGATCGTCGCTACATGCCAGACACCCACAGGGCCGTGCGCCTCGATGGTACGGCCGTGACGCTCGCGCCTGTCCTCTTGTTTGAGAGCCACATCTGGGGCCTGAACGAGGACGCCCAGCCGATCACTCCGCTCTTCATGGAGCCGGGCAGCGCTCTGGAGTTCAATGCAGACGCGCGCCTCGATACGCGGCTCGTCGAGCTCTGCGGAGACGCGACCTACACCCAGGAGCACCCGCTTTGGTGGCTCGATCCGGGCACCGGGATCTGGATGGAGATCGCACCGGAAGAGACCTACGGTGCGCAGGCTCGTGTGAACAACGGACGCTGCGCGATCTGGGGCACGACCCCAGGTCAGCTTGGCTGGTACGCGGTGGGGCCCACCAAGAGCTCGAGCACGTGCGTGAGCGGCCAGGTGGTCAACGCCGAAGGGACCGCCATGGCCGGCGTTCGAGTGGACGGCTGGTCGGGCGCGGCGGCGGGCTTCGAGAACTATTGGTCCGGCACGGGCGAGAGCCACGGACACGCCGTGACCGACGCGAGCGGCGCCTACTGTCTTCCGATGGGCGACCTGGGACCCACCGAGCACCTGCGGCTCCAGGCGCGCGCGTTTCAGGATGGCTTCGAGCGCTCGAGCGGGGCGGGCCTGGTCTCGCTCTCGAACACGGAGAGCGGATCCTGCGACACGGGGGGCTGCAAGGAGCTTCAGCCTATCGAGTTGGTGGGGCCCTCGTGCCTGCAAGGCACGGTGGTCGACGCGGAAGGAGGCCCCGTCTCTGGCGTTCAGATCGTCAGCTCGGCCGGTACCCATGCGACCTCGGGAGAGGATGGCGCGTACTGCATCCAGGTCCCGGCGCTTCGTGACGTGCTTCTCCAGGCACGTGCTGAGGATGGAAGCCCCTACGGGACCCTGGAGCAGAGCTTCTTGATGCCCAGCACCTGCGAGGAGGGGTGCTGGAATGTCACCGCCTTTAAGCCCAGCGAGTGCAATGTGGACGCGGACTGCGAGCCCTGGAGCCCGTTCCCAGAGGATCTGGAGGATGTCACCTTTGGCTGTCATCGACCCAGCGGCGAGTGTCGCCCCAGGGTGGCCAAAGAGTCGGCGCTGATCGAACACCTGAGCCGGCTGTACCGAGGAGCTCAGGTCATGCTTCAACGGGCTGACCGCCTCGACGCGACGGGAGAGCCCCTCGGGTGTCTACTCCCGCCCGCCCTGAGCTTCCCCATCGAGGGTACGTGCTGCATGAGCGGCGGGCTCGGCGGACCGGACATCGACGGCGATGACCGTTGCGACGTGAGCCCTGATGTGTGGTCAGGGGGCTGGAGTGGAAGCTCATACTCCTGGGCCGATCTCGCGTTCGCCATCGGCAGCGAGACCCGACAGGTGGTGAGCGTCGAGCCCGCTCCCGAGGACGGAACCCTGACCCTGCGGCTGAGGTCCGACGCCGACTGCGATGAAGCCGAACACCAGGTGGTCCTGCACGTCCAGCTCGCCGAAGATGGGTGCGCACTGGAGACCCCTACGTCACTTGAGGTCATCGACGAGGAGGGCGCTAGCTACGTCGTGTCGCTCCTTGAAGGCTCGCCACTCCAGTTGCAGAAGCTTGAGTTTCTCGGCACCAAGGATGTGGTCTCCTACAACCCCCATGTCGAGACCCTGGCGACCCGGGCCACAGCTATGGCCGCGGAGGCCGCGTCCATCTACGCCGAGACGTGCAGCTTCCCAGCCAATCAGGGCGTCACGCCCATCGAGGGAACCTGCTGTTCGGTGAGCGGATTGGGTGGGCCGGATACCGACGGCGACAACCAGTGCGACGCCAACCCGGACGTCTGGCAGACGACGACCTGGACCTCCCTCGGCTTCGCGCTCGATGAGGACCAACCCTTCGTCTTCGAAACCGAGCAGCTGGCGACCGAGCAGACCGGGGTCGAGCGGTACGCCATCCGGGCGTACGGAGATCTGGATTGCGACTCCATCCAGTCGACCTTCACCTGGTTCGTCGACGGCGTAGAGCTTGAGCCGGGCGTCTCCTGCACGGCGGAGCCGGTCTCCGGATTCTTCAGCCGCAACGAGAGCGAGTAGCGCACCGCTTTGGAAGCCACTGAATACCAGCGGATGGTCGAGGCCGAGCAGCGGTCCTGGTGGTTTCGTGGGCGGCGCCGAGTTCTGGACGCGGTGATCGAACGGCTCGACCTCCCCTCTGGAGGTCGGATCCTGGACGTCGGCTGCGGTA
>CALCNF010000288.1 GCA_937897815.1 uncultured Pseudomonadota bacterium
CGGAGAGCCTCTCGGCGGCCGCCAACATCCTGGTCGGACAGACCGAGTCACCGCTGGTCGTCCGACCCTTCATCAAGAACATGACCGACAGCGAGCTGCACGCCGTCATGGTCGGCGGCTTCGCGACGATCGCGGGCGGCGTCATGGCGGTCTATGTGGGGGTCCTGGGGCACATCGACGGCATCGCAGGCCACCTCGTGGTCGCGAGCCTCATGAGCGCTCCGGCCGCCCTGGCCGTCTCCAAGGTCATGCTGCCGGAGACCCACGCCAGCGAGACCATGGGCGCCATCAACGTGAACTTCGAGCGGATCGACATCAACGGCATCGAGGCCCTGACGCGAGGGGCCCTGGATGGCCTGAAGCTGGCCCTGAACATCGCCGCGATGCTCATCGTCTTCGTGGCGGTTATCGCCATGGTGAACGCCATGCTCGGTACGGTGGGCGAGATCATCGGCTTCGACCTCTCGCTCCAGCTCATCGGGGGTTGGTTGTTCGCGCCCTTCGCCTTCATGATGGGCGTCCCGTGGCATGAGGCGACCACCGTCGGTATGCTCCTTGGGGAGAAGATCGTGCTCACGGAGCTGATCGCCTTCTTCCACCTGAGCGAGATCCAGGCGACCGCCGAGGCGCTCTCACCACGCTCGGCGGTGATCGCGTCCTACGCCCTGTGCGGCTTCGCCAACTTCGCGAGCATCGGTATTCAGATCGGAGGCATCGGAGGCATCGCCCCGGAGCGACAACCCGATCTAGCGCGCCTGGGCGTTCGAGCCATGATCGGCGGGACGATCGCGGCCATGATGACCGGCTGCGTCGCGGGACTACTCTACGTCCCCTGAACGAAGAGCAGCACCTCTATCCAGAGGCGGTTTGGCGACCTGAGCGAGCGGAGAAGTCCGGGGCAATCCGAATTGACGTGTCCCAAAGGGTGATCCGGGAAAACCTTTCTGCTAGAAGGCGCGCACTTCGACCCGGGAGCCCCCCCATGCCCGCCACACCATTTCGCCTCTCGTGCCTCGTTTTTAGCCTCCTCTTCATCGTCGCTTGTGGCGAAGATGAGAGCAGCCCCGACGGCACCTCACCCACGGACATCGCGACCTCCGACGTCACCACCGATGGCGCGAACGCCACAGACACGGTCGGGAACGACGGTGGAGCCTCGGACGGCGGCTCGGCCGACAGCGGACCGAACGACGGCGGTCCCATCGACGGTGGTTCTGGTAAGCCCGACCCTATCGCCGGGACCTGCGACCGCCAGCTTGAGCCCCCCGCCGAGGGCCTTTGCGCCGTGACCCCGGGCGACGACCGGCTGCTCATCGAGGGTGACCTCATCCTTCTCGACGGCCTTCTCGAGGCCGGCCAGGTGCTGATCGAGGGCGACGCGATCACCTGCGTCGGCTGCGACTGCGAGACCGCCGGTGCTGGAGCGACCCGCGTCACCTGCGCCGAGGGCGTGATCTCCCCGGGCCTCATCAACGCCCACGACCACATCACCTTCACGGAGATGGCGCCCGTACCCCACGGGGACGAGCGTTATGACCATCGCCACGAGTGGCGTAAAGGCAAGAACGGAAAGACCAAGCTGGGCTCCAAGCAGAACAGCCATCCCCAGGGTGACGCCTGGGGCGAGATGCGCCAGGTCATGGCGGGATCGACGAGCCTCTTCGGCTCCGGCGGTGAGGCGGGCTTCCTGCGTAACCTCGACAAGCCGGCGCTGCTCGAAGGTCTCCCCCACGCGGCCGCCGACTACAGCACCTTCCCCCTGGGCGACGCTGGCGGCCAGATGTCCACCGATGGCTGCGACTCCTACAGCTTTGACGATCCCGATCAGGCGGCGTCCGAGAGCGCGTATGTGCCCCACGTCAGCGAGGGGATCAACGCGGCGGCGCGAAACGAGTTCGTCTGCATGGCCGGACTTGAGGGTGGCGGCGTTGACCTGGTGATCCCCAACGCGGCCTTCATCCACGGCATCGGCGTGAGCACGGCCGACATCGGCCTCATGGCCGCAGACGGCGTGGGCCTCGTGTGGTCGCCGCGCTCCAATATCAGCCTCTACGGCATGACCGCAGAGGCGCCCATCTACGATCGTCAGGGCGCCCTTATCGCCCTGGGCAGCGACTGGACCGCGAGCGGCTCTGTTCACGTGCTGCGAGAGCTTCAGTGCGCTGCCGAGCTGAACGAGCTCCACTTCGACCGCTACTTCAGCGACGCTCAGCTCGTCGCTATGGCCACCTCCTGGGCGGCGGATCTCCTGGGCTTCGGCGACGTGCTCGGAAGCCTCGTAGAGGGCAAGCTGGCGGACATCGCCATCTGGGACGGCTCGACCCATAGCGGCTACCGCGCCATCGTGGACGGCTCCGTAGAGACGGTCTCTCTGGTCCTTCGAGGCGGCACCGTCCTCTACGGCGACGCTGGCCTGACGGCCCAGCTGGGTGAGAGCGAGAGCGACTGTGAAAACCTGGACGTCTGTGGAACGAGCAAGTCCATCTGCACCTCCCGTGAGTTGGGTACGACGGTCCCCGAGCTGCAGAGCGGCCTCCTGGCGAAAGACCCGAACGTCTACGGCCTCTTCTTCTGCGGTGTTCCGGACGACGAGCCCACCTGTGTGCCCTCGCGGCCCGGTGAGTTCGACGGTCAGCTCACGGCGGACGATCCCGATGGCGACGGAATCCCCAACGCAGACGACAACTGCCCGAACGTCTTCAACCCGACCCGGCCGGTCGACAACTTCGTCCAGCCCAACGTAGACGGAGACGCCGACGGCGACGCGTGCGACCCCTGTCCCTTCGACGCGGACACGACGTCATGCACGTCTGTGGACCCGACCGACGTGGATGGTGATGGGTACGCCAACGCGCTGGACAACTGCCCGAGCATCCCCAACGAGGGCCAGTCCGACGGAGACGAGGACGGCGTCGGTGACGACTGCGATGACTGCCCGAACTACTACAACCCGGCGGGGCTGCCCTGCCCGGCCTCCGTGTATGACGTGAAGACCGGCGTGGTGAAGCCCGGAGAGAGCGCGCTCATCGAGGGGCTCCTCGTGACCGCGACCTTCGACGATGGCTTCTTCACGGTCCTCGACCCGGCGTCTGACGCCTGGCAGGGCCCAGAGCACGCGGGGCTCTATGTCTACAACCCTGGTGACGTGCAGCCGCCCGTGGCTTCGCGAATCAACCTCGCGGGCAACGTGGACAACTACTTTGGTCAGGTCCAGGTCGGCGCCAGCGACGTGCAGGTGCTCGCTCAGGATCAGCAGCTCCCAGACCCCATCGTAGTGACGGGAGAGCAGGCCCTGGACGCGGCTTACGA
>CALCNF010000289.1 GCA_937897815.1 uncultured Pseudomonadota bacterium
AGGAGCCCGCGTGTCCCGACACCTCCGCGTGGGGGCCGCTTGCAGCCGGCGCCTACATTCTGCGTTGTGAAGCGCCTGGCTATCTTGAGGAAGACCATGAGGTGACGGTGCCCCATGACGGCGCTCTCGATCCCTGCGCGCGCCGCCTCGTCGAGGTGCGCGGTCACGTCCTGACCGCATTCGTTCGGGCGCTTCGCCGCTCTGGTATCCGGTTTCGCTGGGGGACGGAGACGCCGGCTGAGGTCATGGCGCGTTGCCCGGACGTCTCGGGTCCGTCCGAGGCCGCCCTTCAAGAGCTCCATCACGATACCGAGGCGCTCTGGTTCGCCAACCGTCGACCCGAGCGCGCCGACGTCGAGCGCGCGGACCTGCTCTTGTCGCAGGTAAAGGAGCGGTCATGAGGGCACTCCTGGCGTCGACGGCCCTCTCGCTCTCGCTGCTCGTCGGATGGAGCGGCGCAGCGCAGGCGGATTACGGTTACGAGGATGAGGCCTGGAACGGTCTCGCGTATCTTGCGACGACCGCCGAGGAGGCCTCCGTACAGCTGGGCCCCACCGAGGTGGTGGACCTGGAGCAGCTCCGGCCACGGGATGTCCTCTGGATCCTCTATCCCACGGAGGAGCTCCCGGTCCGCGACCTCTTGGCCTTTGTGCGAGAAGGAGGCCGGCTGATCCTCGCCGACGATCACGGGACGAGCGGTCCGCTGCTTCAAGCCCTTGGGGTCGAGCGCCGAGCCAGGCCGACCAGCCCATCCGAGTCCTTCGCCGAGGGCCGCCCTTCCCTTCCTGTTCTCCTGACCGACGCCCCCCACTTTGTCTTCTTTAACGTGGATGAGGTGGTGGCCAATCATCCGGCGGCGATCTCGGGAGAAGGCACTCCACTCCTGTCCTTTGCCGGAGGCCAGGAGCACCTGGTCTCCGAGGTCCGTTTGGGAGCCGGCCAGATTCTGGTGATCTCGGACCCAAGCATCTTCGTGAACGCCATGCTGCGGCGTTTCTATGGGAACAAGCAGTTCGCCGCGAACGTGCTGCGCGTCTATTGCCCACGCGACAACTGCCACGTCACCCTGGCCCTCCCAGCGACCACCTACACGGGGAGCTATCGGAAGGGCCTCGGGCTGATGGGGGACGCGCCGGCCGTCTTTCGTGATGCAGGCCTGATGATCGACGAGGGGCTCTCATGGCTCTCAGGCCTCCTCTCTAGTCGGATCGGGGCGGACGTAATGATGGTGCTGCTCTTGTGGGCTACGATCGCGATTCTCTGGCTTCAGCTCAGAGGAC
>CALCNF010000290.1 GCA_937897815.1 uncultured Pseudomonadota bacterium
CCGCTACATGAGAGTGGGCGTCGCGCATGGTCTGAACGATGAAGTGCTCTCCGACCAGCCCCACGCCGGTCAGCGTGTGCTCCGTCTCGGGGATCACCTCACTCCAGCCGCTGGGCTCCGGTGACGCGATCTCGAAGGTGATCACGCGGCCTCGCGGCGCCCCATTATCGGTCTTCACATAGAGGCGGTCCCCGACCTTACCAATCACCGAGTAGCGCGCGTCGAAGTCCATGAGCAGAGGCTTCACCTCCCACTTCTTGGAGAGGTCCACGTAGAAGACGCGGTTCCTGGGCTCGGTTCCCTCCCAGTTGTAGATGAGAAGCGTCGAACCATCCTCAGTGACGTAAGGCGAGAACCCCCAGCGAGGCTTATCAGGACGCTCAAGCACCAGCTGGTCGGCGGACTGCTCGGTGCCCAGGCGGTGGTAATAGAGCTTCTGGCCCTGCTGAACCGCCTCAAGGTTCTTGGGGTCCTCCGGGGCATCGTACCGGGCGTAGAAGAAGCCGGCGCCGTCGTGGGTCCACGCGACACTTGAGAACTTGATCCACTTCAGATGGTCGGAGAGGAGCTCACCGCTGGCCACATCGAGGACGAAGAGCTGACGCCAATCCGTCCCGGCATCGCTCTTCGCGTACACAGCCTTGCTGCCGTCCTCAGAGACCCAGACGCCGCTCAAGGCGACCGTGCCATCCTCGGAGAAGGTGTTGGGGTCAATCAGCACCCGGCCCTGGGCCTTGGGGCTCTCAGCCGTGTAGAGAACCGCGTGGGCCTGAAGGCCGTCGTTGCGATACCAGAAGTACTTTCCACCCTGCTTCCAGGGCGTCGAGTAGCGCTCGTAGTCCCAGAGCTTGGTCATCCGCTCCTGAATACGGGATCGCCCCTCGATGCTGCTCAGCAGACCGTTCGTGTAGGTGTTCTGCGCCTCGATCCACGTCCGGACCGCAGGGGCCTCTGAGTCCTCGAGCCACCGGTAGGGATCCGCGATCTTCTCCCCGTGCAGCTCGTCGACGACGTCGCCCATAGCCGAGGGAGGCGCCTCCCACTTCTGCTCGGGCGCTCGTGCCTCCTGAGCCGTAGCGCAACCAAAAAGGAACAGGGCCGACAGGCACAAGGTCTGAAATCGAAACGACGTGAACAAGGGAGCCTCCGCGACGCGGCGAACCCTCGCTCTGACGGGGCTCCACCGACTCATGGTTGGGGTCGCGGAGTGTACGGGGTCCTCGCTCGGTCGAAAAGGCCTTAGCGCCCGGAGGGTGCATTCGCTATGGTAGGGGCCGACTCACCGAGGAGTTTTGTTGGTCATTCGCCCCCCGCCCGCGCGCGCCGCACTCGCGTCCCTGCTCTTGGCAGCGGCGCTTGGGCTTGGCTGCGAGACGACCCCGGAGGAGAACGGAGACCCGACGCAGGGGGGGACCGCGTTCCCAACCGCAGACGTCACCTCGGATCTGAACACCCAGTTTCAGGACGCGACGAGCGCCCCCGATCTCTGGGAGGACGAGGACGCCGACGAGCCCGGAAGCGATGTCGTGCCTCCAACCCCGCCGGACGCGGGCAAGACCGATGGCGGGCCCAGCATCCCGATCGGCGCGCAGACGCCTGGTCCGTGTCAGAACCCGGCCTACGTGCCGAGCCCCGAGTTCTGCAACGGTCTGGATGACGACTGCGACGGCGTCATTGATGATCATGCCCTCTGCACCGATGGCAACCCGTGCACGATGGACGTCTGCCTGGAGACCTCCGAGGGATGCGCCTCGGTGTTTGAGCCCATGGGAACCCCGTGTGGGGCGACGGGCTACTGCTTTGAGGGCGAGTGCGTCAACGACATCGCCTGCGGAGATGGCACCTGCACCGAGGGCGAGGACTGCGAGAACTGCGATGTGGACTGCGGCAGCTGCAAGACCTGCGGTGACGGGATCTGCACGTCCGATGAGACGTGCACGACGTGTGAGGCGGACTGTGGGGACTGTGGCCTGTCCTGCACGGGAGCGACCTGCGATGACGGGAACGCCTGCACGGAGAACGACAGCTGCATCGCCGGCATCTGCCAGCCGGGCCCCGCGAACCCCTGCGACCTGTGGTCGGACTGCAAGACTGGGCTCTGCGACCCCGAGGTCGGCTGCACCTACACGAATAAGCCGGACGGGACCTCCTGCGGACTGAACATGGAGTGCTCCCTTGGCGTGTGCCTGGAGGCCGGGCTCGAAGAGGGCGACATCGTCATCACGGAGTTCCTCGCGAACCCGAGCCAGGTCGCGGACAAGAAGGGTGAGTGGTTCGAGGTCTACAACACGACCAGTAAGCCCATCGACATCAACGGCTGGGAGCTCCACGACGATAAGACGGTGCACATCATCAGCTCCGGCGGACCCGTGCTGGTGGGCGCCAAGGCCTACGCCGTCCTGGCGAAG
>CALCNF010000291.1 GCA_937897815.1 uncultured Pseudomonadota bacterium
TCGCCCAGGGCGTGCCCTTCGCTCGCGAGTACGGCGGCACCCTGGCGAACCGAACCTTCGGTGGCGTTCTCGTCAGCCGCACCTTCTACGCACGCGGTCAGACGGGACAGCAGCTGCTCCTTGGGGCCTACGCGAGCCTGATGCGTCAGATCGACACGGGCAAGGTCACCATGCTGTCGCGGCGCGACATGCTCGACCTCATCGTGATCGACGGGCGCGCGCGCGGCGTGGTCACGCGAAACCTGGTGACGGGTGAGCTGGAGACCCACACCGCCGACGCCGTGCTCCTGTGCACGGGCGGCTACGTCAACTGCTTCTACCTCTCCACGAACGCCATGAAGTCCAACGTGACGGCGACCTGGAGAGCGCACAAGCGAGGCGCGCTGTTCGCCAACCCCTGCTACACGCAGATCCACCCGACGTGCATCCCGACCGCGGGTGACTTCCAGTCGAAGCTCACACTCATGAGCGAGAGTCTTCGAAATGATGGTCGCGTCTGGGTACCCATGAAGCCGGGCGATGACCGGCCGGCGAACTCGATTCCGGACGATGAGCGCGACTACTACCTGGAGACCAAGTACCCGACCTTCGGGAACATGGTTCCTCGTGACGTCGCGTCGCGGAACGCGAAGTATGCCTGTGATGAGGGCAAGGGAGTCGGCGCGACCAAGCGAGCCGTCTACCTGGACTTTCGAGACGCCATCGCCCGTGACGGGAAGGACACGATCTCGTCCAAATACGGCAACCTCTTCCAGATGTACGAGAAGATCACGGGCGACAGCCCCTATGAGGTGCCGATGCAGATCTACCCGGCGCCCCACTACGCCATGGGTGGGCTCTGGGTCGACTACAACCTCATGAGCAACCTCGAGGGCCTCTTTGTGCTCGGCGAGGCCAACTTCTCTGACCACGGCGCGAACCGTCTGGGCGCGAGCGCCCTGATGCAGGGGCTGGCGGACGGATACTTCGTGGCTCCTTACACCGTCGCGGACTACCTCGCGCGAGTGGGGGCGAGCTCCGTGGATCCCAACCACGCTTCTTGCGTCGAGGCCGTCGAGTCGGTCCGAGAGAAGACCGAGAAGCTGATCGCCATCGGTGGCGAACGCTCCGTCGACAGCTACCATCGTGAGCTCGGCCTGCTGATGCTGGACAAGGCGGGAATCTCGAGGACTCAGCAGAGCCTCGAGGAGGCCAGGAGCCACATCGTGAGCCTGCGCGAGGACTTCTGGCAGAACCTCCGGGTGCCTGGCTCGGGCGATGATCTGAACAGCGAGCTGGAGAAGGCGGCGCGCGTGGCGGACTTCTTGGAGTTCAATGAGCTCTTCGTCCACGACGCTCTCGATCGTCGTGAGTCCGCTGGAGGTCACTTCCGCGAAGAGCACCAGACCGACGAGGGTGAGGCGCTTCGCGACGACGAGAATTTCCAGCACGTGTCTGCCTGGGAGTTCACAGGCGTGGGGGAGACCCCTAATCTTCATAAGGAAGCGCTCACGTTCGAGTACGTGAAGCCGACCCAGAGGAGCTACAAGTAATGGGCGACACGATTCGACTCAAGCTCAAGGTCTGGCGTCAGGAGGGGCCCAAGGCTCCAGGGCGCTTCGAGACCTATGACCTGGACGGGATCTCCGAGCACATCTCATTTCTTGAGATGCTCGACATGCTCAACCAGCGCCTCATCACAGAGGGCAAGACGCCGATCACCTTCGAGCACGACTGTCGTGAGGGGATCTGCGGTTCCTGTGGCTTCGCCATCAACGGCCAGCCCCATGGACCCGATCCTGGAACCACCGTGTGTCAGCTTCACATGCGGACCTTCAAAGACGGTGAGACCCTGGTGCTTGAGCCGTGGCGCGCCCGGGCGTTCCCGGTGATGAAGGACCTGCAGGTCGATCGTAACGCCTTCGAGCGCATCCAGGCCGCCGGCGGATACAACTCGGTGAACTGCGGCAACGCGCCGGACGGCAACAGCGTACCGGTTGGCCGTGAGGCCGCCAGCGAAGCCTTCGACGCCGCGGCCTGCATCGGCTGTGGCGCGTGCGTCGCGGCCTGCAAGAACGGCTCTGCTTCCCTCTTCACGAGCGCCAAGATCGGGCACCTCGCGATGCTCCCTCAGGGCGCCGCTGAGCGGGATCGACGGTCCCTTCGCATGGTCATACAGATGGATGAAGAGGGCTTCGGCTCGTGCACCAACACCCTCGAGTGTGAGGCCGCCTGTCCGAAGGAGATCTCGGTTCGCTGGATCCAGCGCATGAACCGCGATTACCTCTCGGCCGCGCTCCGCGGCAAGCGCCCCTAGGCGTGCGCCGAGTCGGCCTGCTCGCGCTCCTCGTGCTGGTCGCCGCCGCCTGCGGGGGAGATTCACGCAGGGGGTCCGCGCAACAAGGTGGTGGCTCCATCGGTATCGACGGTGGTGGCATTGATGGAGCACGACACTCCTCCTTCGATAAGCAAGGCGATGGGGTCGGATCCGATGGCTTCATCGAGGGCACCGGGGACAGTGTCAGCGCACAAGATGTGCCCGCTGTGCCTGAGACGTCGGTCGGTGATGATGTCGCGGGCGCCGATGGCTCCAGCGAAGACCAGGCTGGGGGTGACAGCGCCTCGTGCGCGCCGGCGTGCGACGGCAAGATCTGTGGCGATGATGGCTGCGGAGGTGTCTGCGGGGTGTGCCCGGAGAGCTTCCCGTTTTGCTTCGAACCGATGGGGGTTTGCTCCAACTGCCTGCCCGACTGTGAGGGCCTGGTCTGCGGACAAGATGGCTGCGGGGGCTCCTGTGGCGGCTGTGAAGCCGGAGAGGTGTGCGAGGGCGGCGCCTGTGTCTGCTCACCCGACTGTCCCGAGGAGGCCTGCGGTGCCCCCGATGGCTGCGGAGGAGTCTGCCCTCCTTGCCAGGGTGACGACGCCACGGATGGGGGCGCGACAGACACGGCCGGTGACCCTCAGGACACCGCCGCAGAGGACGCAGGCGGTCCCGACCCTGAGGACGTCGTCACCGACGGCGCGTCTGAGGATGGGGGCGCTCTCACGGACGTGACCGAGGACGGAGGGACCGGCGCGGACGTGTCGCCGGACGGTACGCTTGAGGGCGATGGCTCGGCGGACGACGCTGGAGCGGGCGATGGAGAGCTCTCCGATGGAGCGACACAGGACGTGCTCGAGGACTCGGGTGACGGACCTGACGCCGCAAGCGATGGGGTCGGCGACGCGGCCGCCCAGGACTCCGCTACCGAAGACTCCGCTACCGAAGACTCCGCCGGCGAGGACTCTGGTGCTGAGGATTCAGGAGGGCCCGAGGAGGACGTCGCGCCGCCTCCGCCCGCTCCTGCAGTGGGCGAGCTCGTCATCACAGAGATCATGCGGGAGCCGCTCGACGGAGCCGCGACCGGGCGCCAATGGTTCGAGATCGTCAGCGTCGTCGATAGCGAGCGGGGTCTAGACGGCTGCTCGTTCACGGCCGCCGCCGGCGACGCGTTCGTGATCCCCGACGGGGAGACCATCGCGGCCAATGGACGTCTGGTGTTTGCCCAGCCCGGTGACGACGCAGATGGCCCTCTGAAGGCCGACTTCGTGTACCCGCTCGTGGCGAATGGTGGTCCTGACCTCTCGTTACCCGGGGTACTGGAGTTCTCCTGCGCGACCGAGACCATCGACGCTGTTGACCTCACGGTCGTGCTCGGCGACGTCTCCTTTCCGGAGGAGCTTGGGCGAGCGCTCCAACTGGATATGGGAACGACCAACGCCGCGGCCAACGACAGTCCGGCCGCATGGTGCAGCTCGTTCAAGCTGTATGGAGCGGCGGGATATGGCACGCCCGGCGTCGGCAACCACCCGTGCGACTCGGAGGTCGACTGGTGTCGCATCTGGACGCCGGGCTTCAAGCTCGCGAAGGTCGGCGAACTCTGGGAGGTCACCACCCACTTAAACGAGGACGGCCTCACCAATCTCACGGCAAACGGGCCAGACGCGTCGCCGACGCTGCTGGCTCAGGTTGGATTTGGGTTTGACGGGAGCCTGCCGGCGGAGGTGCCCGAGCTCTGGACCTGGTTTACAGCGA
>CALCNF010000292.1 GCA_937897815.1 uncultured Pseudomonadota bacterium
GCGAGGCTCTCACCTGAGCGGGTGACCTGTCCCGCCGCGTGGACCGACTGGCTCACGAGTCGAATCACCCGCGGCGAGGACGCCAGGGCCGCGCCAGTGACCGTCGCGACGGCCAGGAGGGTCCGCTCCCCAGGCAGCGCGCTCGGAAAGAGGGTGTCCAGGGCGACCCAACACAGGGTGCCGAGCACCGTGACGCTGATGAAGGTGTAGACCAGACCGGTGCGTAAGGCTCCTTCGATGAGCTCACCGTCCTTTCGCACCGAGAGCGAGAGCCCGCACTGAAGTCCAAACCAGCCTACGAGGATCGCGAGGACGGGCTCCATGGAGGCGCGCATATCCGCGTCGAAGGCCGAGAGGCCCAGCGGCCCCAGCCCCACTCCCAGGAGGAAGAAGAGGATGCCTCCATGGGTGAACGATCCCCTTCGCAGGAGCGACGCGCCCACCGCTGCGAGCAGGAAGCCTACTCCCAGAAGCGCCATCAACCCGTTGGACTCGGACCACATATCGCGTCAGCCTCGCGCGCGGCAGCAATCGGTACGCGCACGAGACGGGACTACCACGAGCCCCGGATGTTGGCACGTAAACCGGGAGCGGTTGTCGATCGCGGTCTCAGATACGGCGCACCACAAGGGCGGCCGTCTCCAGACCTGGCGCCGCCCAGCGGGCCTTGTATCCGATATCGGTCCCGAGGTCATAGCGGTGGATTCCCTCGGCGGCGATTCGCTGGATAAAGTGGGCTTGGAGGACGTTCCCTGGAGAGTAGGGAGCGTAGCGCTTCACGTAGGACATCTGCAGTCCTCGCAGGGTGTCGCACGAGCGCGCGCCGAAGCCCATCGCGATGTCTTCATCGCCGAGCTTGAGAAAGATCATGCGCAGCGCCCCTGTGCTCGCGAGTCGCGCCGTCATTCGTTCGTAGAAGTCGGCCATCTCGCTCGCGCGAAGACCCTGGTCGCTCTCTCCCTTCCAACTCGCGTCGTCGATGTTCAAGGCGCGCTCGACGCAGGCCTGACGATGGGCCTCGTCTCGGAAGTCGGAGTGCCACTCCACTTGAACGCCCGCGCTCTCCGCTTTGCGTACGGCGCGCCGTAGGTTGGCACGAAACCTCGCGGAACGGCGGCTGAGCCAACCCTCAAAGCCGTCCTCAAGGCTCGCCACATGGCGGAGGGTCGGCGGCCCAAGAAACACGGCGTGTCGCTCGCTGAAGTGCCGAGCGAGGAGCATAAAAGGGGGGGCGTTGGGATCGAGCCCGCAGAGCCAGAGGTTGTCCCATTCAGCGTCGATGGACTCGAGGGCTGCGATGGCCTGCAACGTGGAGTCGAGGGGGTCGACGCCCACGAGCGGGCTGGCCAGTCCCCACATGGCCTCCATGGGCGCGAGATAGCGCCCGATGTGCTCGGAGAAGCCTCTGGCGAGGGTGAGCCAGGCGGTGTCTGAGCGGAAGAGGAAGAGCTCCTGCTCCGGATGAAACGCCTCATGAGCGCTCAGGGCCCAGGCGGTCGAGGTGCAGTAGCCGTCCACGTGCGGGGTCGCTCGTGCCAGGTCGTTGAAGACCTCAGCGTCTCTCCTCAGCTCGTCGAGCTGAATGGGTCGCATCAAGGCTCAGAGGACGCGCACCACCAGGACACGTCCGCGCAGCAGTTCCCGGCTTCTTCGCACGAACTCAAGCAGCTGCAGGGCCACTCGGACTCCTCGAACTGATCGCACTTGTCTTTGCAGCTCGCCGAAGCGTCACAATCCGCGTCGCAGACCTCACCATCGTCACAGGTGCCGTCACCGCAGCCCTCGGGAGGGCCCGGATCGGTCTCAACGGGCTCGGACGCCAGCTGGAAACAGTACAGACGTAGCTCCTGGCTGCAGGGGACAGGCCCCCACTCGGTCCACTGGGCGTCCGCGGCGTTACAGCGGCCCGCCAGGCCGAGGAGCGAGGGCTGGCCCTCGGTCCAGCTTGAGCAGTGCTCGGCGGGGGCCCCGTTGTCCGTGACCGCGACCTCCCCAGAGGCCATGGTTCCCGTCCAGGCGAGACAGGTCTCGGGGACGGGCTGTCCGGTCTCCGTCCAGCCGATCTTGGCGCCCAGGCTACCGTCGAGGAGGTCGGCGGCGTTCTCGGCGACCAGCGCTGTCCAGAGCTCGACCTCGGGATCCCAGGTGCGCCAGGGACCGTCGTAGCCCTGCGCGAGTCGCGAGGGTGCTGACGAGGACGGGTCACTCACCCACGCCACGTAGTCGCCAGGGAGGTTGTAGGCCACCGCCAGACTGTTGCAGGCGTCATCGGCGCCCGAGACGCCCACCACGGAGCCGATGGAGATCGTCTGGGAGCTCACGAAGACCCGGGCGTCTGTCTCGTAGCATCCAAGGTTTCCGGCGACGCTCCCCTCCGGGCAGTAGCATTCCGCTTGCCCGTCGACGACGCGGCATCGATCCGGGCCTGGCGCGGCGCAGATCGGCGCGCCACCCGAGCTGTCACAGGGGTCTTTCACGCACGCCCCGTTGAGCTTGATCCATCCGTCCTCGCAACCGCACTCTGCGATGAGCGCGGTCTCGTCCTCACCCACGGCTGTGCAGCCCTCCTCATGGGGGCCTGTACACGGGTCCGGGAGGCAAGGGTCGAGGGTGCAGCCGCCGAGTCCATCATCATGGGTCGGAGCATCGCAGACACAGGCGGCGGCGCCAGAGGAGGAGTCACAGGTGTTTTTTCCGGGCTGATCGCAGGGGTTCGGGTCGCAGAGCGGGTCGTCCATACGGAAGCCGAAGATCTCACCCGCGCCGATGAGCGAGAAGCGCAGGCGGAAGCGGTCCGAGGTGATGGCGTTCAAGGGATCGATGTTGACCTTGGTGCCCTGGTGCTCTCCGGCTGGGACCACCGCTTCGACGACCTCGAGAACGGTGTCGATGGCCGAGAGCGACTCGACCTGCACGCGAAGCTGACTGGCTACGCTCGCGTGGACGAACAGCTGGGAGCCCGTCTGACTTTCAGGCATGCGCATGGGCTTGGTGATGATCACAGACGTGCCCGCGCTGCTCGTCCCCAGGCCCGAGATCTGGCCTACGGGGATGGTGTGTCGAATCACGCCTCCCTCTTGCGCCTCCTCAGCGCAATCTCCGTCACGAACGCCGCCGCTGTAGAAGTGCCAGAGGCCTCCAGCGGTCGCGGGGGCGCCTCCGGTGAGGGTCTCGATGCTCGCGTCGATCGTGCCGGTAATGGGGTTGTTCGCGATGAAGACGTCGTTGCCGCTGGCCGCGTCTCGCACAGGCACCCAGGTCTCCCCATCTCGGCTGGTCGCCACGGAGACGTGGGAGGCCCGCGGGCAGGAGAGGCTCTGGATCTTCTGGGTGAGCCCGATCCATACACCGGAGACTCGAAACGCCGTCATATCGCCGTACACGAAGCCGTCCGTCAGGTCCTCAGGGCTCGGGCCGAGCGCAGCTCTCGCCTCCAGGGCGTTGGGCTGCTTGGGGAATTGGGCACCAGCGATGGGGCTCGCCGTCAAAACGGCGCGCGCGTCTCCATGGGAATCGCTCCCGATGGACGCCAGGACGAGCAGGCGGTCCTCGTCGGGCACGAGGAGGGCGCGGCTTCGGCGCTCAATTCGTGTGTAAATCGAGGGAGGAAAGATGTCGTCGCTCAGGAGCACCTGAGCGGTGTCCATCGTCCCCTGGACGCCAAAGTACAGCCCGTCGGCCGACATCTCCATGTACAGCCCAGGCTCTTCGACATCGCCAAGCTTGAGCCGCGTCAGCGACAACCAGAAGTAGCCCCCCGTGTCGTCCGGACTGTTCACGTTCTCATGGAACCCGACCTCCGCTACGTCCATACCGTCGAGCCGCAGCACGCAGTTGCTGCCGGGATTGACGACCTCAGTGACGCCGTCTTCCTGGAGCTCCGTGACGAGAACGGGACGCTCCCAGGGTCCGGCGGGGCTATCGGAAACGGCAATGCAGAGCCACGAAGGCTCGCTGTCGAGGGTGAAGAGCTGTCGATAGCCCATGTAGTAGAGCCAATAGGGCTTGTCCTTGAGCGGATGATCGTCCGGAAGACCGCTACGGAAGGCCGCGCTAGGCTGCACCAGCGAGCCGTTCGCTCGGGCCCGGCCGATCTGGGCCTCCGGCTCCGGGCCGACCTCCCAGGCGCTGCTCTGCAGCGTGGCAGGATGGAGGCGTCGGGTCAGCCCGTTGTTGAGCTGCACGAGGTAGTCGTCAATGAAGAGCTGCAGCCCATCGTCGATGACTACGTCTCCTTCGGCTCCGGGCTGCACAGCCAGGTTTTGCATCGGTTGCTCGACGCAGCTCTCACCTTCAAGCGCGAAGCCGGAAACGCACTCGCAGGTGTGGGAGAGCCCGTTCTCATCGTTGACGACCGTGCAGCCGGTTCGAGCGAAGTCCCCGCATGGGTTCGGAGCGCAAGGGTCATCCACGCAGCCCGCCGAGCCGTCTTCCAGGGCGGCCTCGAGCTGGCCGGGGGGACAACCGCAGGTGCCAATGGGTCCCGTCTCAGGTGCCCAGCTGCAGTGCGTGAACACCGGTTCTTCGGCGCAGGGGTCGGGTATGCAGGGCTCGAAGGTGCAGCCTCCGGCTCCGTCTTCGTGGGTGCTCGGGTCACAGACGCATGTCGGGCTGCCGTCCGCGGCGACGAGACACACGGTCTTCAAGGACTCTGAGCAGGGATTGGGGTAGCAGGCGTTCGGCTCCAGACAGCTGCCAGACTCGGTCGTGATGAAGCCCTCAAGGCATTCGCCGCAGAAGCCGCCGTAGCAAGCCTTGTTCTCTACAGCGCAAGGGTCCGGATTGCAGGGATCGGACTCCACGGGTACGCAGATGCCGTCGCTCTCCTCGAAGCCGAGGAGGCAGGCGCCGCACTCGCCAGCGAGGCAGGCCTTATTCGCCGCCGCGCAGGGATCAGGTGAGCAGGGCCCTGGCTCTCCGATGACCGAGTCGGTCCAGCCTCCGCCGTCCGGCCCAAAGTCCTGAACGTCGGTGCATCCTGCGAGCACAAGCAGCGTCGTAGCGATGATCAAGGATGTGCGGATGAGATCCTCCACGCGAGCCGAACATGGGCATCCTAGCCAAAGGTGCGCGTTCGAGCCAGAACCCTCGACACGTATTGGAGACAGGCGCGCGCTCGCGAGCGGGGACGCTCATGGGAAGGCGGGCACGCTCGGCCACATCGCGTCGCTCGTGGGCGAGGCGATCACGCCGCCCGCCTCCGCCCTGGGATCGCCGGGGATGATGGGGCGCGGGAGGAGCCTCAGGCCCTCCTCAGGCGTGAGCTTCCTGCCCGTGACGCGCCACAGGTTCAGGTCGAAGGGAGCGGCCTTACGAAGCGCGGCGTACCCCACCAGAAAGCTCTCTGTGGTGACCTGTACCTTGTCGACGAGCTCCAACTCAAAGGTCGCCTTCATCGCCGCGCATTGAGGGTTCTCCGGCTCTTCGCGGTCCACGGCCAGGTGGCAATAGAGGCCCTCCAGGAAGTACACGGGGGCGCTCCCTGGAGGCTCCAGGTGCTCGATCGCCTGGGCGATGGTCACAGAGGTCTCCTCTCGCGCCTCGCCGCCGGAGAGGGCGATGACGGGGGACCGCGGTGACAGATCGCGGAAGCGCCTCCGGTTGTCTGGAAGGACGAGCCTTGAAGGCAGATGGATCCGTGTCGTCTCGTCACGCCCCCGTTTCAGGAGCCAGTCCAGCTCGGTCTGCCAATCCATGGGCAGGGCTGTGACGGCGGGCCACCAAAGGGCCATCCCGAGGATGGGCACGGCGACCGTCGTCAGGGTGGGTGCGCGAGGGCTTCGAATTCGCGAGGATGCCAGCTCGCAGAGGGCGTCGAGGCCCATGGCCGACAAGAGCACCACGATGGGCAGGATCGACAGATGGTACCGACCCATGCCCCAGATGGTGATCGCCGGCTCCATCCCTGCATAGAGGGTGAAGTAGGACATGGCGATGACCAGGAGGCCTACCAGCCCGAGTCGGCTCAATCCCTCTGTCCGTCGCGCTCGCCAACAGGTCACCGTTCCGAAGAGGGCGAGGAGGTACAGCCATGGAGGGCAGGTCTGTAGGTCGAAGAAGGCGTTCTCCTCGCTGGGCCACACCAGCCGAAACGCCAGGTTGGCCAGCGTGGCCACGGAGAGCGCCTCACCCGTACCCGCCTCCGGATCGAACGCTGAGGCGCTGTCCGACGTCGCAATATGAAGGAGCGTCGGCGCGATCAGCGCGCCGCCCACCAGCACCGCCAGGAGCTTGAGCGGGCGTCGATGGATGTCTCGTGAGCCTGCGCCAGCCCCGAGCGCCAGGATCGCCAGGCCTGGAAGCATCAGTGCGCCCTCGGGACGAGCCAGCACGGTGAGCGCCGCGCTGAAGACGAGCGCGACAAACGGAGCGATCCGGTCTGAGCGTGAGGCCAAGGAGGCCAGCGCAACTGTAACAAGGATACCGAGCACGAAGCCTACGTGGGTGCTCTCCGAGGCCGTGAACCGAATGTGCTGAGGCCAGCAGGCCAGAAGCAGGGCCGCGGACATGGCGACCCGTTTCGAGCCGGTCAGCGCCGCCCCTGCCGCCCATGCCGCCGGAATGGACAGGACGCCCAGGAGGAAGTTCAGTTGGAACCACGCCTCGAATGGGTTGGACGAGAGGAGAGGGGAGAGGCCTCGCGCGACCAGCGCCTGGGCTTGGGGGTACGTGGCGATCTCCCCGCTCCAGTCGAGGCCATGGACCAGGTAGTGGACGTTGGGCAGCGGGTACGCCTCTCGGAGGAAGGTGGCTGGCACCATGGCTCTCACGGCGGCCCCACCCACGGTGATGGCACCCAGCTGAGCCCACGCACGGCGGGCGCCCTCGCCGCGCAAGCCCAAGGCGCCCAGCTGGATCGCCAGGCCAAGCAGGCCGGCCAGCAGACCGAGGATCACGACGACCGCGAGCGCGCTCTGAGTCTTGAACCATGAGGTGGCCTGTCGCTTGATTCGCCTTGGCGCGCCCGTCGACTCAGTCCCCTGAGTTGGGGGCGGGCGGGGCCGCTCCGCCTGCGCGGGTGCGCTCTTGGACGGAGCGGGATCGACAAAGGTGCGGTAGAATCCGCCCGAGTCGCGCTCCAGCACGGACGCCCACAGCAGGTCGGCCGCGGGCGCGGCCGCAGGAGCCACGGAGCCACGGTAAAACGAGGGGCTCTGCTCCGCTCCATCGGGTGCGCAGACCGAGGGGCGGAGCTCTGCTTCGATGCTCGTCTTTTCGGGTCCGGTCAGGACCAGAATGATGCGGTTGCCTTCGATTCTTATCTGCTCGAACGTCCACGCGCTGAGGGGCTTGGGAAGAGGGCTCCCTACCTGATGCGGCGCGAACAGCGCGCGAACCTCCCGCTCGCGCCCGGCCTCGATGACGGGCGACTTTCCTCTGGAGTCGACGCACGGTGTTTCCGCTGAGGGTTGGGCTTGCGCTATATTTTCCGTGCACAAGCAGGCCAGCGTAAGGCCCGCGAATGCCCAGAAGAAACGCTGTAATTTCACAGTGGATGACACAGAATTTCTATCCGCGAGTAGATATCCTAGACCCCGTAAGACCGACTGTGGCACGGTGCGCCGCATTATGACACGAACACTCATTATTAGCGTCTTCCTCACCGTCTCTTCCTTGGCGGCGATGTTCTTCTCTGTCGGCTGTGGTGAGTCCACGGAGACCTTCCCGGTCTACAGCCATACGGATGCGGCGACCTATGACGGCGGGACCCCGCCAGATGGCGGAACAGTGGTGCCGGACTCAGGAGCGCCTGCGGACGTCGCGACCGCGCCGGATGCGGTCGCTGATGTGCCCGATGAGCCCGAACCCGATCTGGAGAAGCCGGAGCTCAAGAGCGCGTTCTCGCGCGGAGAGGGGCTGGTGACGGCGCGCTTCTCGGAGCCGTTGGATGGAAGCGCAGCGGAGCAGGGGAACTACACGATCAAGGCCTCGAACAACCAGGAGGTCGAGATCTTGAGCGTCACGGTCGACGCCCAGGCTCCGGTGTACGCCGATCTCCAGGTGGACGGCGCCTCCCTGAACCCGGACCTCACCTACACCCTGACCGTAAAGAACGTGAAGGATCTGGCTGGCAACACCATCGCCGCCGGAAAGAACCAGGCGACGATCACCCGCACCCTCTACCTCAACATCATCTGGCACCAGCATCAGCCGCTCTACCTGGATCCAGACGCGGACCAGCTCACTGGCCCCTGGGTTCGTAAGCACGCGACGAAGGACTACTACGATATGACGTCGATCCTGGCGGAGTATCCCAACGTCCACGCGAACGTGAACCTCACGAGCGTGCTACTCCGACAGCTCCTCGATTACTACGTCGCCCGCTTTGACCCCTTTGTAGACGTCTATGAGAGCACCATGGACGTGGAGGGCTTCCTGGCGGCCTGGGACAAGAAGACGGATCCCTTCGTCGACTTCACCCTCAAGCCGACGCCGACCGCCGACACGATCACCGATGAGCAGCTGCTGCTGGTGTGGAAGGGGCCGTGGACGTTGCTGTCGACGGCCGACGCGATCATGAAGCACTTCCCAGCATACGTGGAGCTCCGTGACGCCAACCGCGCTGAGTACGATTATGAGGACTTCCTCGCGCTCAAGATCTGGTTCCAGATCGCCTGGTTCGACCCGGACTTCCTGAATGGTCCTGTGACCCTTCCCGATGGCTCGGTGACGCGGGTTCACGAGTGGCTCAAGAAGACTGGCGAGACCTACTCATTGGCGGTTCCCGCCTCCGAGGAGCTGGCCAGAGACCTGCTCATCGAGGGCTACAAGGTCGTCAAGAACGTGGTCGCGATCCACCAGGAGCTCTTCTTCGAGGCCTCGCTCGGGACGGGCCAGGTTGAGGTGACGACGACGCCCATGTACCACCCGATTCTCCCGCTGATCGTCGATTCGGGTCTCGCTACGCCCAGTCAGCCCTACGATCCTCTTCCCAACCCTAAGTTCGCCTACCCGGAGGACGCGGAGGCGCAGGTCCTGTGAGCGACGGCGTACTATGAAGAGATCTTCGGTGTGCCGCCTCGAGGCATCTGGTGCGGTGAGGGCTCGGTCGCCGAGGAGATCGTGCCGATCCTCGTGGACGCGGGCCTTGAGTGGACAGCGACCGACCACGAGGTCCTCAAGCGCAGCCTGGGTGATCAGGCCCAGGTGGCCTACCCGTACCTTCTGGACTCCGATGGAGAGATCGGAACGGCGGGCTCCGATGAAGACTCCATGGCCATCGTCTTTCGTCATACGGACCTGAGCGACCGCATGGGCTTCGAGTACTGGAGTTGGGAGGGTGAGGTCGCCGCCCAGGACTTCATTGATGATGTCGCCCACTACGCCCCGAAGCTGGGTGGAAAGGACCGGCTCCTCACGATCATCCTCGACGGGGAGAACGCGTGGGAGGCCTACAATAAGGAGCACGACGCGAAGGGGTTCCTGCACGCTCTGTACGGAAAGCTCTCGCAGGCCTACGAGACCGGCGAGATCGTGACCGTGACGACGAGCGAGTACCTGCACGGTAATCCCTCCCGGGCCGTAGCCCCGCACCCGATCGTCGAGGCTCAGGAGATCGAGCCGCTCTGGCCGGGATCGTGGATCGGAGGCACCTTCGCGATCTGGATCGGAGAGCAGGAGGAGAACCGAGCCTGGGAGTACCTGGCTCAGGCCCGCGCAGATCTGGAGTTGTCGGGGCTGCCGCGCCCGAACCCCAGCGCCAGCAAGCCGCCCGCGAGCGCCGAGCTCGCCCGGGCCGTCTACGAGACCTGGGACCTGATCTACGCGGCTGAGGGTAGCGATTGGTTCTGGTGGTACGGCGTCGACCAGACGACCCCCTCGAACGATGACAGTCCCTTTGACCGGGCGTTCCGAAGCCAGCTGCTCGGCATGTACGAGCGGATGAATGAGGCCCTCGCTCTGATGGACAAGCCTCCGCTTCCTGTACCCGAGTTCGCGCCTCTGGTTCAGGCCAAGCCCAAGGGCCTTGAGGGGCCCTACGCGGGTGACGAGACCCCCGCTCCTGTCCTGGATGGAGCGTTCTCGCCCTCTGAGGCGGAGTGGACGCCCCCTGGCGGCTTCTTCTTTGACGCGGATTCGTCGACCGCCATCAGCTCGGATGATGACATCGGCACCGTCTACTATGGTTACGACGACGACGCGTTCTACATCGCAATCCAGTCCAATGATGACCTGTTCTCGAAGCTCGGCAGCGCCTATGAGATCGCTGTGCTGGTCGATCATAAGCACATCGAGAGCGTGGAGTTGGGCACCTTCACCGCCGACGCAGCGAACCCCTTCACGCCGCCGGGCGAGTCCGCTGCGTCTCTTCAGGTGGCGCGACGCGTTCGTGTGGATATGAGCGGAGCCAGTCCCGTGGTGCGGCTCGACGTGGCCGATGGCGCGGGCGGGTGGTCCGAGACGCCAGGTCACGGCGCGACGATCGGCGGTCCGAACCCCGGAGGCTCGGTGATTGAGCTTCGTATGCCCTGGAGTGATCTGAACCTGGTACCCCAGGCGGATCCCCTGAACTTCCACGTGGTCGCCATCGAGAGCGGGGTCACCATCGACGCGGCTCCGTCCTTCAAGGCGAAGCGGGTCTTTGATGACGTGACCGATCTCGTCTTTGTGACCTTCGAGTGTGACGCGACGGGTGGGCAGATCCCTGTTGGAGCGCTGGGCCTCATGGCGCCGCCCGTTCCCCACGGCGATGGTGGTGTCTTCATCGTCGGGAAGTCCGATAAGCTCGGTGACTGGATCCCCAACAAGATCAGCCTCTCGGACTCCGGACAGGGAAGCGACCATACGGCCGGAGACGGCATCTGGAGTGGAACCTTCGGCTTCCCGACCGGAGAGGTGATTCAGTACAAGTACACCTCCGGAACGGGCTCCCACGAGGGGCAGTGGGCAGGTACTGAGGAGTTCCCCTATTCCAACCGCCAGTACGTGGTCCCGGCGGACCCCTCGATCGCTCAGGTGGTCATTCGGGACGTCTTCGGCGATGATCCTCCCCAGGAGAACAGCATGGGTAAGCTGAGTCAGGTGGAGGAGGAGACCGAATGAGACCAGGAGCGCTTCTCGTCGTCAGCGGACTGATGATGGTCGGCTGCCATGAAGAGGTGCTCCTCGTCGAGGCGACCCCGCCCACGTCCGACGTGATCGTGAACAAGGGCTGTTACAAGGCGAGCGGATCGCCCTCCATGGGCCACTGTGAGAGCCCGATCAGCGATGAGGTGCTCGGGACGACCGTGCCGTGGACTGGGCTGGCCTGTGAGGACACCGTCTATCAGTGCAATCGTTGCCCTGGGGGAGATGTTCACCTGGTTGGCGAGTGGCGTCACATCCACGGAGCTACGGAGGACCCCGATACTCCGCTCGATGATGACTACCGCGAGCGCCTGGTGTTTGACGGGAACACATGGAGCCAGCACAGCACGGGCTTTGACATCGTCCTGGGCAAGAGCCTCACCGTAGATGTGGAGGGCTGGTATTTCTGCGGCGATAAGCCGGAGATCGACAACAAGGCGAACGTCTTTCTCGCCACGGATGTGTCCTATGAGGGAGGCTTCGGCTGGGAGTCTGGACTGGTATTTAGCGCGGAGCCCTTGAAGGATGGTGCAGACAAGCTACTCTTTCGTTGGCGAGAGGGTCTGAATCAGGGGCCCTATACGGACGACATCTACTGCCGGATCGGCAGCGAGATCGAGACCCTCGCCGGTGAGACCAAAGCTTGCACGGATCCGTTTTAGTTCATGAGTGATGCAGTCCCCATTCGCGTCGTAGCGGGCGTTTTCGAAGGTGATGAGCCAGGCGAGCTCCTCGCTTATCGCAGGACCCCTGGCACTCGGCATGGGGGGCTCTGGGAGTTCCCTGGCGGCAAGGTAGAGGCGGGCGAGTCTGACCGCGAAGCCCTGGCTCGTGAGCTCGATGAGGAGCTAGGCGTCAAGGTGAAGATCGGCAAGCGGCTCTGGGCCGGCCAGAGCGTCACGGTGCCGCCGCTGAGGATCATCTTCTACGAGGTTAAGCTCGCCGAGGGCGAGGTCGAGCTGCGCGACCATGACGCGGTCAAGAGCGTCCCGGCCGAGCCTAAAGCGCTCCCCTGGGCGCCCATCGACGGCGCCTTCGTGAGGTGGCTTGAGCGAAAGCGAGCCATCGACGGGATGATGCGCTGAGCTGCGTCGAGGCTCTCAGCCTCCTCCAGCGGCCCGCGTGGCTGCGACCGCGGCCGCGGCGGCCTGAAGCTCCTCCAGGGTGATCGCCCCGCTGGCGTCTGTGTCCAGCCCATCCAGGCCCAGCTTCGCGGCTACGTCGGCGATGGTGCCCTTGTGGCTCTGGTCCTCGGGGAGGTTGCTCTTCGTTCCCTTGTAGAGCTCGTCGTAGTCGATCCCGCCACTGCCATCGACGTCGAGTCGCAGCATGAAGGCGTCCAGATCTTCGTATTTTACGTTGCCTTCCTCGTCGAAGAGCTCGGCGGGCAGCAGCTCCTGCGCGATGGCGCCAAACTCGTTCATGGTCACCTGGCCGTCTGCGTTCAAGTCCAGGTTCTCCATGAACTTATCGGCGACGGTCGAGTGCACGAGCCCAAGGAACCCGCCCTTGATGCCCACCCGCTTGAGATGGGAGATCACCTCGTCTCGAGCGATGCCCTGATCGCCGCTCTCGTCGATTCGGCGAAAGAGGTCGCCCAGAAGGGTGTCTTCGGGGTTGAGCAGCTGGGCGCCCTCCTCGTAGGTTGAGTCGCGTAGGGCCGCATTCAGGGCGCCGGTGCGCTCGGACGTGGAGTCATTGAGCTGCTCCGCAGACGCGTCATTCGCGCGGTCCAGCCTCTGCTCCACCTCTTCGGCCTGCAATCTCCCAGACATCTAGACTCTCCAGCCGGGCTTCCCAGGAAGTGCGCACGCCGCAGCGTAGCATGCGCCAAGACTGGATGCACGGCGCGAGGTCTCAGCGTTTCGCCACGCCGATCAAGCTCACCCCAACCGGGATCGAAATGCGGCCGACGAGGTGTCGCTCGGCGGCGAAGATGGCCTCGAGGCTTCCAGCCAGCGCTCCCTCGCCCTGAGCGACGTCCGCGGCCTCCTCACCGCCGCCTATCAGCCGTCGCGCCAGCCGGACCGCGGCGACCGCTGGAAAGAGCCCGGCGTTGTAATAGCTCAGCCACTGAACATCGAAGCCGGCGCCCTCCAGGACGCGCCGAAGCTCAGGTCTTCGATAGCGTCGACGATGATGGAGCGCCACATCGTGACCACTCCAAAGGAACATAAATGCCGGGACCGTGAAGAGGAACTGACCCTCTGGCGCGAGAAGGCGCGCGATCTCGGCCAGCGCAGGGGCTTCGTCGTCCAGGTGCTCCAGGA
>CALCNF010000293.1 GCA_937897815.1 uncultured Pseudomonadota bacterium
CCTGGCGTCGACTCAAGCCGTACACGATGGGCCCGATCCCGGGGCCACCGACCATAGGCATCAGGGAAGAGTCTCCATCGTAGAGCCAGGTGTTCTTGGGGTGACCCATGACCCGACAGCGCTTCTCGAGGGTCCGCCGCTTGCCGCCGATTACGACCTGAATCTTCAGGGAGATGCCCCCGTTCTTCAGCGCATCGGCGCGAACGCGGGGGCGGACCGCATCGAGGCGAATGGACAGTCGGCGATCCGTGTCTCCAAGGAAGACGCTCTGAATGCGCGCCAGGGATCGCAGGAACAGGTCCAGGTTGGTCTCGTCTGCCAGGAGCGTATGTTCGTCATCGGGCTCAAGGAGGCCCGCCACGCGAGCGGCCGTGATGTCGGCGCTTCGCGTCAGGCCCAGGCTCTCTGGCTCCTCATGGAGGGCGCGCTTGAGGGCATCCGCCGAGAGGGCGATGTGGTTCACCTCGCCCTTCTTGTTGGTCGTCCGCTTGATGAGCCGCACGCGCACGGCATCATCGGGAGTCAGCGGGAGGTCCAGACGGACCACCAGCCTCTCATCCAGGCTTTCGTCACCAGAGAACTCCGAGGCGACCTCCTCCGCGTGGTCGAGAATCCGGCCCCAGCCGGCGCTCTCAGCGCTGCGAAGTGTAGGGTCTGCAAGTGCGCTCAGCGCGACCGCCACGACGTGCTTGCAGTATCCGTGAGCCTGGGGACAGGTACACTCAGCTTCAATGATTCTCCCGTCCTTCCGGGAGAGTCGAACGCGTGTTGTGTAATCGTCTCGGCCACTTCCCGTGACCGTTGCGACGACAGCGTCTCCGTCCTTACGGGCCTCTGCAACACGCCCGCTCGCGAAATACTGGCAACCTCGTGTGAAGGTCTTCTGACCGACTTGCTTCCGAAGTTTTCTGGTACGCAGCGTCTCAATGTCGACAGCGAGTACCATTTCGTGATCCCGTCTAGCAGAGAGGTGGACGCGCCGCAACCCTCGATTGTCCTGCCAGGCTACTTTGCGTCCGGCGCTTGAACCCTAGCCTCGGCCTTGCAGTTGATGGCGCGCTGGGGTAGCGACTAGGGAAACGAAACGGAGAGAGCCTTGGCCGATATCTACTGTGTTCGCTGCGAGCAGAACGGTCCTGAGATCGAAGGACTTATCACCTTCGCTGGAGTCTTCGGCACCGACATCCGTTCCCGGGTCTGTCAGCCGTGCTGGGACGAGTGGTCGGAGATGCAGATCAAGGTCCTCAATGAGTACAGGCTCCACATGGGGGAGCCCTCGCACAGGCAGCAGATCCAGGACTACGCCTACCGGTTTTTTCGAATGGATGGCGGCGACGGAGACCTGGGAGCCGGCCCTGAGGGCGGCCTGACGGATGAAGCTGAGGCTGACGGCGCGGTCGAGTAGACCTCGTGTGTACCGTCATTGTCGCCATGTCGCAGTGGGCCGAAGCCCCGCTCGTCGTCATGGCGAACCGTGATGAGCGGCTCGACCGCCCCGCGGCTCCCGCCACCTGGCGACCCCATCGTGACGCTCAGGTTTTCACGCCCATCGACCTTCAGGCGGGCGGCACCTGGATCGGTGTCTCCGAGTCCGGGCTGGTGGCGGCCCTGACCAATCGCTACGGCACCGACCCCGATCCCGCTCGTGAGTCCCGTGGTGGCCTCGTGCTCGACGCTCTGTCCCAGGGGGATATGACGGGCGTCGCTCGATGGATATCGACCGAGCTCGACCCACGTCGCACCAATGCGTTTCACCTTGTCGTCTCCGATGGGAAGCAGGGGGCGCTGGTCTGGAGTGATGGGAGTAGGCTCTTCGGCGAGGAGTTGACCTCTGGCTTTCACGTGCTGAGCGAGCGGAGCTATGGAGCCCGTCCGTCAGAGCGCGAGGAGCGCATCTGGGCCGATATCTCCGCGTTGAACGAGGAGAGGCCCCCGTCGGTTGAGATCGTTCAAGGCTTCCTGGGCCAACACGATGACGATCCCGCTCGGGCCACCTGCGTTCATCTGGACGAGCTCGGATACGGGACGCGATCCTGGTCCTATATTCAGAAGCGCCGTCGCCCGGCGGAGTTCCATTGGTACGAGGGCACAGGTCCGCCCTGCAAGACCGCGGCGGAGCGGATCCTGTAGTCGGCTCGCCGAGACTGAAACGAGAGAAGGGGGAGCGGTTTCACGCTCCCCC
>CALCNF010000294.1 GCA_937897815.1 uncultured Pseudomonadota bacterium
CGGGCTGTCGCCACAGGCGGCGTCGACGCGGGCGACGAAGCGCTCCAGGGCGTCCGCTCCCACGAGCGTCCCGGTGGGGTTGTTCGGGTTGGCGATGAAGATCAGGCGGGTGTCGCCATCCACCAGCTCCGCCATGGCCTCAAGATCATAGCCGTAGCCGTCCGTGACGGGCGCCTCGCGCATCTCACGATCGCAGGCCTGGGTCGCCAGGCGGTACGCGATAAAGGTGGCGGCGCTGGTCACGACGTTGTCGCCCGGATTCAAAAAGGTCCGGATCAGGATCTCGATGAGCTCGTTGGAGCCGTTGCCCAGGATCAGCTCGTCGGGCGTCACGTCCAGCCGCTCAGACAGGGCTGCCTTGAGGTAGAAGCCTCCTCCGTCCGGATACAGATGGAGGTCGGGCAGCATGGCCTCGATGGCGGCCACCGCCCGAGGCGATGGTCCCAGCGGGTTCTCGTTGGAGGCGAGCTTCACCGGGTTCATGACACCGGTCTCTCGCTCGACCTCTTCAATGGGCTTGCCAGGCGCGTACGGAATCAGCGCCTCGATGTGGGGTCCGACCAGGCTCTTCATGGGCAGGGATCTAACGCCCTTGCTGCGCACGCGCAAGCGGCGTGCGCAGCGAGGGAGAATTCATGGGCCTGAATCGGCGCGTCAGGGCGCAGATCAAGGGATCGAATAGGTGCAGGATACGCCCGCGCAACTCTGGCTCGTCTTCCCGTATCCGTCGTCACACTCGGCGGCCGAGGAGCAGGGCTGAGCCAGACAGGTCGAGGTCACCGTGATGTCATCGATGAACACACCTGTGGTCGAGTTCAGGACGCTGTCCTGGGTGTTGAAGAAGAACTTCAGCTGCACGTCCTGCCCGGCGAAGGCGTTGAAATTGAACTCATAGGTGCCCCAGTTCTTACCCGCCGTGAGGTTCGCCTTGTTCCAGAGCTCGATCTCCTGTCCACCGGCCAGGGCATAGATCCAGAGCTTGTCGTAGCTCGTGGAGGTCTCCGTATCCATCCTCAGCTTGAACGATAGGGTGTAGGCCACCCCATCGAGGAGGCTGAAGGTCTCGGTGACAGCCGTGCCGGAGTTCAGACCGCAGTTGTAGTTGTTCGCTCCAGTGTCGCCGTAATACAGCACCTGACTGCCGCCCGGAGTCTGGTTCTGATCCGTGGTGGTCACCTGCCAGGTGCACGGCGGGCTGTTGTTCGAGACCTCGAGAGCCACCGGGGTCTCGAAGTCCCACAGGAGCGGGTTGCTCTCGCAGCAGCCGGGCTCACCGGTCGGCGCGAAGGCGCAGAACTGATCGACGCACGTGTCGGTCGTGCAGACGTCGTCACCGTCGTCACACTCGGCGTCCTCAGCGCAGCAGATCCAGATGTTCTCGCAGACGTCATCGGAGCACTTGTCTTGCGTGCAGCCGTCGTTGTCCTCGCAGTCCGCGTGGGTCAAGCAGCACCCGGGTACGTCCTCCCAGGAGCACTCTCCGCCATAGCCAGAGCACTGGTCTGTGGTGCAGGGGTTGCCGTCCGAACAGTCATCGAGGTCCTCGCAGCAGCCGGCGATCGCGGCGAAGTTGCAGCTCCCGTTCTGGCACGAGTCCACGGTGCAGACCTGCTCGTCGTCGCACTCGTCGTCCTCATAGCAGCAGCTGTTCACGTAGGTGCAAGCGCTCGCGGCGCAGACGCCCTGGAGGCAGGTGTCCTGACTCGTGCACGCACCATTGGAGGAGCAGGCCTTCGCCTCGCAGGTCGTCCCGATCACCAGATCATCGATGAGGACGCCCAGGGTCGAGTTGGCGCTCGCGCTCGTCGTCTCAAAGGTGAACGCGAGCTTCACGGACTGGCCCGCCAGGTAGCTGATGTCGGTGTTGAACGTCTTCCAGCCCTTGATCGTGAGGTTGCTCTTGGTGGCCACGGTGATCGTGTTGGACTCGGCGATGATCTTCACCGTGAGCTTGTCGGTCCAGGTCGCCGACTCCACGTCCAGATAGGCCTTGAAGGACAGGCTCGCCTCCAGCCCCGCGGGGATGAAGATGTTGCCGCTGGTGATGGTCCCGGAGTTGGAGGTTCCGTTGTCGTAGTTCAGCGTGTCGGGGTTGCCGTAGTAGAGAACCTGGGAGCCGCTCTGGCTCTTGCCCACATCCGCGACCGTCCAGCCCACTCCGCTGTCGACCGCGCCGGTCCAGCCGTAGGGGATCGACGCGCCGTCGAAGTTCTGACTCTCGATCTCTGGAGAGCAGCAGCCCGGCAACACCGCCGGCTTCTGAACACAGGCGCCGTCGATGCAGCTATCGATGGTGCAATACTCGCCGTCGTTGCACTCCGCATCGGAGGTACAACAGGTGTAGTCGTACAGACACGCGCCGGCGATGCAGCTGTCCGTGGTGCAGGAGTCTGCGTCATCGCAGTCGCCATTGGTCTCGCAGCAGCTGGGCTCAGCCACGCACTGGCCTCCCACCTGTGGACAGGCGTTCGTCGTACACGGATCGCCGTCATCGCAGTCCGCGTCCTCCGCGCAGCACCCCTCGATCGCCTGATGATCGCAGCCGGCCTCGGAGCCCAGACACACGTCCGTGGTGCACGGGTCCCCGTCGTCGCAGTCCATGTCCGCCGTACAGCAGGTCTCAAGGACCTCGTGGGTGCAGCTCGAAGCGTAGCCGGGGCAGGCGTCGACCGTGCAGGGGTTGGCGTCGTCGCAGTCGCTCTCCACCGAGCAGCAGCCGGTCGTGATGAAGACGTCGTCGATGTAGACACCCTCGTAGTCGTTATCGAGATCATCGAGGCTGTCGAAGCTGAAGCCGATCTGGACCGAGGAACCTCCGAGCTCATCGAGCGCGAGGGAGACCGGCACAAAAACGCCGTGTGTGGTGCCGTCGAGGGCGTCCGAGGTCCAGGCGGCGAAGGCGGACTGGCCGTCCTGCTTCACGAGCACCTTGAGCACGTCGTAGCCAGGCAGCTCCTCCGTGTCGAGCCAGACGCTGAAGTTCACGTGAAGGCTGACGCCCTCGGGGACCGATACGGTCGGCGCGAAGATCTGAGCGTGGGCCTGGGTCCCGACGTTGTAGGTGCCGCTCTCCAGATCGCCAAAGTAGAGGCTCTTCTCGCCCGTCGAGGAGCGCGCCTCCGACAGCTGCCACGTCGCGTCCGAGCCCGGGGACATCTGGACGGGCTGACCGAACTGGCCCGTGCTGGCCTCGAAGCTCTCCTGCGCGATGTTGCCCGTCCAGGCATGGGCGTCCCAGCTGGGATTGCAGAACATGCACGTGGTCCCTGGCTCCAGCTTTCCAGCCTCGCGGCAGATCGCTGTGTCGCCCGTCTCGTCGGGGATCAGGCAGCCCTCGATCACCGCGAAGGTGCAACGACCGTCCTCTCCACACACACCTCCGGATCCGCAGTTCACCACGCAGGTCGCGTCGGTCTCACAGTTAAGCTCCACCATGTCAGCCGGGTTGATGGTCTCGACGACGTCCTCCACAGGCGTGGTGTCCGGCGTCGGCGCGTCGGTAGGAACATCGGAGACGACATCCGAGGTCGCGTCCGGAGTCACGTCCGGGGTGGGCTCGATGACATCGGGACCCTGGACGTCCGGCTCAGGGACATCGGGGGTGACGTCAGGGAGGGTCACATCGGCCGAGACGTCAGGCTCGCTCACCTCCGTGACGCTGACGTCGTTCGACCCGCCGTCTCCGTCGCTCGCGCCTCCCTGCGAGACCTCGCAGGCGGCGAGCGGGAGCGCGAGCACGAGTGCGAGCGCAAGCGCCCAGGCGCGCGCGTCGCGAGCGTGTACTGCTACGATCCAGTTCATCGATCCCTCTTGTGCCCTCTGACCACGTCCGACAGGTCGCGTCCTGTTCGGTGTATCAGTCGAGGCGTTCTGTTTCAACGATCGTCGCCGACCACAGAGACTCTAGAGACGCGCGCAGGTGGGCGGGTTCGACGTGAACGCCTTGCCGAATCTGCCCAGGTCAGGCATACGAGCCTCATGGCTGATATCATCATGAATCTCGTTGATCTGAAGAAGGTCCTCCCCAACGGGAAGGAGCTCCTCTCAGGCATCTATCTCTCCTTCTTCCGAGGCGCCAAGATCGGCGTCATCGGCATCAACGGCGCCGGTAAGTCGACCCTGATGCGGATCATCTCCGGACAGGACACCGATTACCTCGGCGAGGTGATCCTGGGAGATGGCGTGCGTGTAGGCTACCTGCCTCAGGAGCCGGCCCTCGAAGAGGACCTCACCGTTCGCGAGAACGTCGAGCTGGGCATGAAGGAGACGAAAGAGCTCCTCGAGCGCTTTGAGGCGATCAACATGCGCTTCGCTGAGCCCATGAGCGACGAGGAGATGGAGAAGCTCCTGGAGGAGCAGGGCCGAGTCCAGGACGCCATCGACGCCGTCGACGCCTGGGAGTTCGAGAACCAGCTCGACGTGGCCATGAGCGCGCTGCGCTGCCCGGATGGAGACCTCCCTGTGACCAACCTCTCCGGAGGTGAGCGGCGCCGAATCGCCCTCACGAGGATCCTCCTGGAGAAGCCCGATATTCTCCTCCTCGATGAGCCGACCAACCATCTGGACGCCGAGTCGGTCGCCTGGCTGGAGCGGACCCTTCGCGAGTACGAGGGGACCGTCCTCATCGTCACCCACGACCGCTACTTCCTCGACAACGTGACCCGCTGGGTGCTGGAGCTCGACCGCGGTAAGGGCGTCCCCTTCGAGGGGGCCTACTCCGAGTGGCTGGACGCCAAGGCCAAGCGCATGGCCCAGGAAGACAAGTCGGCACAGAACCGAGCACGCGTCATGAACGAGGAGCTCGATTGGATCCGAATGAGCCAGAAGGCGCGCCAGTCCAAGGGTAAGGCCCGACTGAACGCCTACGAAGATCTGGTCGCCGCCGAGGAGAGCTACCAGGAGCGACAGGGCACCGCCCAGATCACGATCGCCCCAGGCCCACGCTTGGGCAACACGGTCGTCGACGTCGACGGGCTCACGAAGGCCTACGGAGACAAGCTCCTGTTTGACAACCTCACGTTCCGACTTCCCCGATCCGGGATCGTGGGCGTGGTCGGACCCAATGGAGCGGGCAAGACGACGCTCCTGCGCATGCTCATCGGCGACGAGCAGCCCGACTCGGGAAGCTTGACCGTCGGCGAGACCGTCAAGATCAGCTACGTCAACCAGGAGCGCAGCGATCTCGACGACGACAAGACGCTCTTTCAGGAGATCAGCCAGGGCCGCGACGTCATTCCCGTGGGTAAGCGGGAGATCAACAGCCGGGCTTACTGCTCCCTGTTTCAGTTCCGCGGTCATGATCAGCAGAAACGAGTCGGGGACCTCTCGGGTGGTGAGCGCAACCGGGTCCAGCTGGCCAAGCTCTTGATCGAGGGCGGCAACCTGATCCTCCTCGATGAGCCCTCCAACGACATGGACGTCGAGACGCTTCGCGCGCTTGAGGACGCTATTCTGCG
Organism: uncultured Pseudomonadota bacterium; assembly: GCA_937897815.1. Taxonomy (GTDB): domain Bacteria; phylum Myxococcota_A; class UBA9042; order PHBI01; family CALCNF01; genus CALCNF01. The sequence continues at coordinate 5,457 of CALCNF010000294.1, forward strand.
ATTCTCCGGATGCGTCGTGATCGTGAGCCATGATCGCTGGATGCTCGACCGAACAGCCACCCACATCCTCGCCTTCGAGGGAGACAGTGAGGTGGTCTGGTTCGAGGGCAATTGGCAGGACTACGAAGAGGACCGGCGGCGACGCCTCGGCTCCGACGCCGACCAGCCGAAGCCGATCAAGTATCGTCCCCTGCAGCGATAACCGTAGAAGCGGGGGCCGCCCCTGAGCGGAACCACCCCGAGGCCTCTCCTCCGATTTGCCCAGGAAAAGGCGCGCCGCCTGTGCTAGGTTCTCGCCCCACCTACGGGAGAGGAGGAGAGCCCCATGAATCAGGCTTTGATCGGCAGCGCCAAGATCCCTGAAGCCGAGAGTCAGATACCGCCGACCTCGACGGCGGACCTCGACCAGGCCCTCCAAGACCTCCAGGCGAACGCCGCGGCCTGGATCGACGTCTCTCTAGACGAGCGGATCGCCCTGCTCGCGCGCCTACGCGCCTCCACCTACAAGACCGCCGAGCGCTGGGCCAAGGCGGGCTGCGCCCACAAGAAGATCCCCCTCGGTACGCCTACAGAGAGCGAAGAGTGGCTCGGCGGACCGTTCACGACGCTCCGCAATCTCCGGCTGCTCGAGCGAACGCTTCGAGAGATCCGAGAAACGGGCGCACCGAAGCTCCCCTCGACCCCGAAGACGCGCCCCGACGGGACCGTCACGGTCGAGGTCTTCCCATCCGAGAAGTGGGACCCGCTGTTCTACAAGGACATGCGAGCCGAGATCTGGATGGACGCGTCCGTGAGCGAGGAGAACCTCCCCGAGCACACCGGCATGATCTATCGGGAGAAGGCCAAGGGGAACACAGAGGAGCCCAAGGTGGCCCTGGTGCTGGGCGCCGGGAACGTCTCCTCCATCGGGCCCATGGACGCCTTCTATAAGCTCTTCTGCGAGGACCAGGTCGTCGCCCTGAAGATGAACCCGGTCAACGACTACCTCGGTCCCTTCATGGTGGAGGCGCTCAAGGAGCTGGTCGACCGCGGCTGGTTGCGGGTCGTCTACGGCGGCGCCGTCGAGGGCAAGTACCTGTGCGACCATGAGATCGTGTCGGAGATTCACATCACCGGCTCGGACAAGACCCACGACGCCATCGTCTTTGGGACAGGTGAGGAGGGCGCGCGCCGAAAGGCCGAGCGCGATCCCCTGAACACGAAGCGCATCACGAGCGAGTTGGGCAACGTCTCGCCCGTGATCGTGGTGCCCGGACCCTGGTCCCAGAGCGACCTGGACTTCCAGGGCCAAAACCTGGCGTCCATGCTCACGAACAACGCCGGGTTCAACTGCAACGCGACCCGGGTGATCATCACCCACGAAGCCTGGCAGCAGCGCAAGGACCTCCTCGACGTCGTGCGCGCGACGTTCGATCGGACGCCGACCCGCGCCGCCTACTATCCGGGTGCCCAGGACCGCATGTCCCGATTCGTAGGCGCGCATCCCAACGCGGAGGCCCACGGGGACACCAAGGAGGGCCACCTGCCCTGGACCTTGATCCCCGACCTCGACCCGAGCACCGAGGATGAGATCTGTTTTAGCACCGAGAGCTGGTGCTCGGTCTTTGGCGAGGTGGCGCTCAGCGCCGAGTCCACCGTCGAGTACATCGAGAAGGCGGTCGACTTCTGCAACAACCGAGTGTGGGGGACCCTGAACGTGGCTCTGGTCGTGCACCCGAAGACCATGAAAGACCCCGCCGTGGCGGCCGCGGTGGACGCGGCCATCAGCAAGCTGAACTACGGTTCGGTGGCGATCAATCACTGGCCAGCGGTCGTCTACGGCCTGGTCACGACCACCTGGGGCGGCGCCCCAGGGCACACGATCTACGATGTAGGCAGCGGGATCGGCGTCGTCCACAACACCTACCTGTTCGACCGGCCGGCGAAGGCCGTCTTGCGGGGACCGTTCCGCATGAGCCCGAAGCCGCCGTGGTTCTGCACGGCGAAGAACAGCCATAATCTGGCCAAGAAGCTCACGGCGTTCGAAGCCGAGCCCAGCTGGTTCAAGGTCCCAGGTATCGCGGCCCAGGCCCTGAAGGGATAGGGACTGGGCCGTTAAGTCGCGCGCGAGGGCGAGCGCTCCTAGAATCGCCTCATGAGCGACCCTCGCCCCCTCGACATCCTCTTCATCTCCTCGCCCGACACCGGCGAGACGGGTGACTTCGTCTACCGTGTCCGACAGCCCGGACGAGCCATGGCCGCCACGGGCCGAGCGCGCGTGGTCACGACCAGCGCCATCTGCGCCCTGCGTGACGAGATGGTAGAGCGCGCTGATGTGGTCGTCATCGACATGGTGGGTGACGCGGACCTCGTGCGCACCATCGCAAAGCGTCGCGGCCCAACCGTCTATGAGATGTCCGACAACATCTTCGACATCCAGACATGGAACGCGGTCTACGGATTCTTCGCCGATCAACACAATCAATCGGCGATCCTGCAGCTCATCACGATGAGCGACCGGGTGCAGACCACCAGCGAGCACCTGAGCGAGCTGTTTCGGAGCTGGCACCCGGAGGTGACGACCTTCCCGAATCAGCTTCGGACCGTCGGCGAGCTGCCCGAAAAGGGTGAAGGGCTCACCATCGGTTGGGGCGGCTCCTTTGGTCATCTGGGTGATATCGAGGCGGTGGCGCCGACGATCACAGGCTGGCTGCTCAAGCATCCCGAGGTGAAGCTGCACATGATGTGCGATCCGCGGATCTTCGCCTGCTTCGACGATGTACCCGATCGCCAGAAGCGCCTCTTTGAGACCGGGCCTCTTGAGGCCTATGAGGCCTTCTTGGACACGGTCGATATCGGCTTTGTGCCCATCGAGGAGCGGGGGTTCAACCTCTGCCGCTCGGACGTGAAGTTTCTGGAGTACTGCGCCCATGGAGTGGTCCCGGTCGTGGCCCGAGTCGGGCCCTACGTCCGGTCGGTCGAGCACGACGTCACCGGTCTGCTCTACGACGGTACCGAGGGGCTCATCGACGCTCTGGAGGCCCTCCGGAGTGACCCCGAGCGGGTCGCCCGACTCCGCGGCGCTGCCTACGCATACGTCGAGGGAGAACGTCAGGAGAAGCATCACGTCGAGCGCCGCCTCGCCTACTATGAGTCGGTCACGAGCGAACGCGGAGAGGAGGCTCGGGGTGAGGGACTGGGAGATCTCGCGAATCATCCCCGGACCCGAGAGACGGCGCCAGGCTACTTCGAGATCCCCTTCGATAAAGCAGAGCGGGCGATCTACGACGCGCTTGCGCTCTCCAGCCAGGGCCGAGGCGTGGAGGCGCTGGCCCGACTCAAGCGCGCCACCGATCTCCAACCCGAACGCTTCCGACCCCAGGTCTTCGCCGCCAATGGCGCTCTCGGGCTCGGAGAGATCGAGACCGCCCTGTCTTACCTGGAGCGCGCTCTGGAGATCGAGCCGTCCGCCTTCGAGGCCCAGCTCCTTCAGGTCATCGCCCTCCATCAAGCGGGACGCCACGAAGAGGCGCGCTTTGTGGCTGGAGATGGCTGGGATCGCAACCCGCTCAACGCCAGGCTGGGCATGCTCCACGCTCAGCAGATCGCCGAGAGCGGAGCCGTCGGCGCCCAGATCGCCATCCTGGAGACCGTGATCGAGAGCTGCCCGGGGTACTTCGTGGCCTGGTGCGCCCTGGGCCTGGCGTCCTTTCGCCACCAGCGCTTCGCCGTCGCCCGAGAGCTCCTACAGCGCTACTTGAAGGTGATCCCCACCAACATCGATGCGCGCTTCGCGCTGGCGGCCAGCGAGCTTCGCCTGGGGAGGATCTCCCAGGGAAAAGAGCAACTGGAGCGGCTCCTCGAATACCACCCGGAGCACGTCAGCGCCCGCAAGCTCCTCGAACGACTCAACCCCGGAGGTTCACCATGAAAGGCATCGTCCTCGCAGGAGGCCACGGCACGCGGCTCATGCCGCTCACGAAGGTCACCAACAAGCACCTGTTGCCGGTGGGCGATAAGCCCATGATCTACCACCCGATCGAGAAGCTTATCGCCGCCGGGATCACGGAGATCATGATCGTCACGGGCGTCGAGCACATGGGCGACGTCGTCGGCCTGCTGGGCTCCGGGAGAGACTTCGGTGGGGAGTTCACCTACCGCGTTCAAGACGAGGCGGGCGGCATCGCTCAGGCCCTGGCACTCGCGCGCACCTTCGTCGGCTCCGACCCCATGGCCGTGATCCTCGGCGACAACGTCTTCTCCGACGATATCGGTCCGGTCGTCGAGCGATTCCGCGCCCAGACGGCGGGCGCGCGACTGCTCCTCAAGCGGGTCCCTGATCCCGAACGCTTCGGCGTCGCCGAGATCGCCGACGGTCGAATCATCTCCATCGAGGAGAAGCCTCAAGAGCCCAAGAGCGACTACTGCGTAACGGGTATCTACATGTACCCGTCAGACGTCTTCGAGGTCGTCCAGACCCTGGCCCCGTCCGGCCGGGGCGAGCTCGAGATCTCCGACGTGAACGCCCACTACTGCCGAGAGGGCATCCTGGAGTACGACATGCTCGAGGGCTGGTGGACAGACGCGGGTACGCACCCGAGCTGGCGTCGCGCCAACGAGCTCGCCTGGGGCTGACGTGGCCGTGAGCGCGATCTAGTGAAGGATCGAGCCGGGCTCATTTCCGCCCGGAGGAACGGCCTTGATCGGGCCGAACTTGTCTTCATAGAGCTTCAGGTTTCGACCGAGCGCCGCATAAAGGAACTTGGCGTGCACGGGACTCAGAACGACCCGCGAGCGCACGTGCGCCTCGCGGCTCTGAGGGGGCAGAAAGAGGGCGTCCAGGACGAACTCAGTCTGGTTGTGGAAGATCCGCGCCATGTTCGCGTAGCTCCCATGGGCCATCTCTTCGTCCATCTTCACTTCGATCTTGATGGTCGTCTTCTTGGGCGCCTCGTTCTCATCGCTCATGGTGGCCTCTCCTTCATGTGATCGGGGCAAGCATCTGAGCCCGAGCGCCTGTAGAGGTCAACGTGGTTGATACAATCGCGCGTAAAAACTCCGCCATAAACCCGAGAGCTCTCTGAGACCCGCTCGAACTCTTGGAACTGATCCCTTGCCTATGGCCCTACGTTGCTGTAAACACACCGCCCACCCGTGGTCGAGCGCGTTGGAGCGCCTCCCACCGGGAACCGAACGAGAAGAGAGAGGCCACCGTGAAAGCCGACACCCATCCCGAGTACAATCCAGTCGTGTTCGTCGACGTGTCGACGGGCAACGAGTTCAAGACTCGCTCGACCCTGACCAGCGATGAGAAGCGCGACATCGATGGCGTGTCGCACTACGTGGTCTCTTGCGACATCACGTCGGCGACCCACCCGTTCTTCACTGGCAAGCAGAAGCTGGTGGACACCGAGGGCCGCATCGACCGCTTCCGCAAGAAGTACGGGAAGAGCTAAGCACTCCATCGGGCCTCTCCGCCCTGAAGAGGAGTGCACATGTTCGGGCAGCTCGAGGACGTCGAGGCCAGGTACGAAGAGCTCACCTCGCTGATGGGTTCGCCCGACGTCGCAGGCGACCCCAAGCGCTACTCTGAGGTGGCGCGCGAGCACGCTTCCCTGACTCCGACCGTGCGAGCCTGGCAGGCCTACCAGCAGTGCCAGCAGGAGATCGACAGCGCTAAAGAGCTGCTCGGTGACGACGATCCGGACATCCGCGAGATGGCCAAGATGGAGCTGGAGGAGCAGACCGAGCTCCTCGAGAAGCTCGACGCAGAGCTGAAGGTCCTCCTCCTTCCCAAGGATCCCAACGACGAGAAGAACGTGATCCTTGAGATCCGCGCGGGCACCGGCGGCGACGAGGCCTCCTTGTTCGCTGGCGATCTCCTGCGGATGTATCACCGCTACGCGGACTCCCTGCGATGGCGCATGGAGGTCATGAGCTCGAGCGCGAGCGACGTCGGCGGGTTCAAGGAGGTGATCTGCCTCATCTCCGGCGACCAGGTCTACGCGCGACTGAAGTTTGAGTCTGGCGTACACCGGGTCCAGCGCATCCCCGAGACGGAGAGCCAGGGACGCATCCACACCTCCGCGTGCACGGTCGCCATCATGCCTGAGGCCGAGGAGGTGGAGGTCGACATCCAGGCTGGCGACATCCGCGTCGACTTCTTTCGGGCCTCCGGACCGGGCGGTCAGAGCGTGAACACCACCGACAGCGCCGTCCGCATCACGCACCTGGAGACGGGGCTCATCGTCTCCTGTCAGGACGAGAAGTCCCAGCACAAGAACAAGGCCAAGGCCATGAAGGTCCTGGCATCACGCCTCCTGGAGCAGGCGCGAGCCAGCGCCCACGCCGAGCAGAGTGAGGCCCGCAAGTTGATGGTGGGTTCGGGAGACCGGTCGGAGCGCATTCGCACCTACAACTTCCCGCAGAACCGGCTCACCGATCACCGAATCAACCTGACGCTCTACAAGCTCGACGCGGTCGTCGAGGGCTCATCCCTCGGCGAGGTGGTCGACGCCTGCACCTCGTTCTTTAACGCGCAGCTGCTGCAGGGCGAGGAGCAGGGATAGCTCCGGGTCGCTCCTTCTTCGACGTGCGCTTGAGAAGCCGCTTGGAGAACCCCCCGCCGGTCAAGGCGTCCAGGTCAGCCGTCAGCGAGGCCAACCGGAGCTCCGTGCGGATCAGCCGCTTCGTGTCCTCGATGGGCTTAAGCGCCGTCTCCGCCTGGAGCTGACGCCGGGCGAAGTAGAGCTTGTTCACCGTCGTGAGCAGGTCCTCGCGACGCTCGATGATCCGCGAGCGCTCCCGAGACGCCGTCAGGGTGTCGGGATTGAAGAGCAAGCGGGAGAAGTCCCACTCGACCACGGCCTTGTAACGGACATGATCATCGAGCGAGACGGTCTCGGCCTGGCTCTGGGTGCTCTGGGTCGTGCGGACGTCCTTCTCATCTCGATCGAGATAGTAGATCTCACCGTTGACCCGCTCGGGTAGGAGGTTGGCCCACTCGGTCTGTCCACGCCAGCTGGCGTAGACCTCAGGGGCGACCTCGGCGTACTCGGCGGCGGCTCTCTGGACCTCCAGAACCGTCGGCTCGTGAGCGAAGCTCGCGAGGACCCGGCGGGCCTCCTCGGCTGGCGATTGCGCCAGCGCTATGGGGGCGAACAGCGCGCCCAGGAACATCATAAGGACAATGCGAATGCTCATGGAATCTCTCCTTGGGTTGAGCGGGAAGTTGAGGACTGGAGTCTCGGTGGAGCGCGGAAGGCTCCATCGGTCAGGACATGGAGATCGGCCTCGAGGTGCTCGAGCTCGAGCAGGCGCTTGATCTCCGCCCGGGTGTTCACGGCGGCGCGGGTCGCGTACTTCACTCGCGCGTCGACCCAGCGGTTGTACAGGGGCACGATGGACTCGCGGATCGAGATCCGATCATCGAGGACGCGACGCGTCTCATTGGCCAGGCCGTTCCATCCATACGCGCCCCCATCAAAGTGGGGGTTCGCGAAGAAGATCAGCCCCAGATCCCATCGGGCGAACACCCGAAGATCATATTCGTCGGGGATGACGAGCACGTCGGTGAGCACGGTCTCCTCCAGGGAGTCGATGAGCATCCCCGAGGTGTAGCGCGCCCGAATCGTCTGGTAGGTCAGATCGACCTGGGGGAGGAGAAACGAGAGGCTCTGGCGGAGCCGCCAGCGACTGACTCGGTTGTCGGACACGCCGCGTGAATCATAGCCCGCCAGGACGACCTCGCGGGCGGTCGAAGCTCCCTTGATGACCGGACCGATGGCTCCGCGCCCCCGGTCTGAGATCACCTTCGAGAGCTCCGAGATGTACCGGAACGCGCCCGACCGACTGACGACGAGGCTGATGGCGTCCCCCCCCTGCGCGACACCCGCCACGTCCTTGAGGTTGCGATCTCGGAGCCCCTCGGAGCTCCGAGTCCACTGTCCCGGACGCTCCTCGACCCAGAGACCGGACGGACCCGCCGCCAAGAGCCGTCCGTCGCCGCTTCGCGCCAGGCGGCGCGCCCCAGGCACGGGCCACTGGCCTTCGACGCGAGGCGGGCTGTTCGTCGGAAATCGAATGAACCAGACATCATCCCCCGTGGCGACCGCTACGCGCGTCTCATCGAGGGCGAGGACATCCAATGGAAGAGCAGAGCCGGACAGCAGACCGATGCGCACGACGTAGTGGCCGTCGCCGATCCAGAGGCCCTCACTGTTGCCGCCGACCAGATAACGACCGAGCTCCTGGATCGCGAGGACGGGGTCCCGCGAGGCGTTGCCTCGGGTAGGCGTTGAGCGGTCACCCTCCGCGAGCACAAAGAGCCCCTCGGAGGTGGCTACCCATCGCTTTCCATGACGATCTCGCGTCACATCGAAGACCGGGATCGAGCGGCCGAAGCGATGCTCTCGGTCGGTCCCGAGCGCCCTCGCCGAGGCCTCCGCTGACCACAGGCCGACGATCCCGCAGAGATAGATTCTGTCCCCGACGAGCCTCAGGCGCGTGCCCACGCGGTCGACGAGGTCAGAGATCCCTGAGGCTCCCCTCTGACGACGCTGGCGACGACGGGGGACTGGCTGCTCCTGACCGAGACCCAGGGCCGCGGCCTCCAAGCTCTCCGGAGTCGGATCATCGGTGATCGAGGCGCCCGTTCCATCCGAGACGGATGAGGACTCGCCCCCTGAGGACCCGCTGGTCGCCCGCCCGTCCTCGGCGGCCTCCTCCTGGGCGTCCGCGCGCGCGCGGCGCGCGCCGGTAGCGCGAAGCACGAGGCCAAAGGAGTCCCCCCCGTCGTCGGTGACCCATACCCGTGAACCATCCGAGACCCACCAGATCTTCGGGTCGGTCGGGTGCGCCTCGATCGCCTCAAGACCGCCGACGAGATCAGGCGGCGTGGCGCGGTCCCAGATGCGCGCGGCGTGCGCGCGCCCCTCGAGCGACCAGGACGCGACGAGCGTCATGAGCCCGACCAGCGAGCACCAGAGCCAGGGGCGCGCTCGAACCATCGACTCAGTCGACTCCCATGATCGTGAAGCGCCGCTCAAGCCAGCCGATGCCTCCGCGGCCGTCTCGAATCACGACCCAGATGCGATCATCGTCGCTCGCCGAATCCCCGTCGGGTCGAAACTCATTGTCCATGAGGTCGGGCGCCGTGCGGCCACGCTCAAAGACCCCAGAGGTCGCGTACCAGGTGAACAGCAGCTCTTCGGGTTCAGACTCCTGAGAGGGGTCTTTGGGGTCGCCCACGAGCTCGGCGACCGACTCGTCATAGGTGACCTGCAGGATGGGCGATTCCTCGAGACCGATGGAGCGGATCTGCTCTTCGGTCCAGGGCTCTCCTTGCTCAGGCGCTTGCTCCGGCTCGTCCTGGACGACCACCCCCGTGAGCGACGGATTGCTGTTGGGCGTCTCGGCCTGGGTGACTGAGAAGGCCTTGATGGCGTCGACGACGCGTCCGGTCTCGTCGCTGACCTGCAGACGCACGGTCATCTCGATGCCGGTCTCCGGATCCAGCTCCAGAGGGAATCCCTGGTCTTGTGCGGCCGCCTCTAGGAAGAAGGCGTAGGTGTCGTAGGGACAGGGCGTCGCCGTGAAGGTGGCCTCATCGCCAGTCTCGCCGATAACGCAGGGCAGGATCTCCTCGGGGATCTGGCTCAGATCCTCTTCGGGGATCAGGTCGGCCAGGCAGGGAAAGCTCAGCTCCGAGGGCCCTGTGAACGGGCATAGGCGCCACGAGTAGGTGAGCTCACCGACCCCGGAGACGACGAGGGCGTCGAACTGAATCGGCGTCTGGTCGGTGAGCTCCGGCGGCTCCGCGCGAACGGCGAGCACCCGAAGCTCTGTGACCTCGTAGGGCTCGGCGCGCTCGTCCTCGTCACAGGCCGCGAGAGTCATGAGCGACGCCAGGCCGACGATCACCCACGATCGAATGGGAATCCACCAATCCATGGATCGCACAATAGGACGGGCGCGAGCGCGCGGCAACCGCGCCCGGGCGGCGCGGGTGTCGCTCTCGCGGTTGCGCGCGCGTGAGGGGCTCTCAGTCCGAGGGCTCGAAGACCACCACCCACGGCACCCACATGGGCGTGGGGACATCGTCGAGGGTCCCTGGCTTGAAGCGCAAGCGCCGCGCGGTCTTGCGGGCTTCTCGGTCGAAGGCCGCGCCCGCGCCCTTCACCACATGGATCTTGGCGACCTTGCCCTCCTCATCGACCTGCAGTCGAAGGGTGACCTCGACCACCCGACCGAGATGGGGAGCGTCATCCGGATAGCTCCCGTTCGCGCGCTTCACGACGCGAGGAGCGACCCGCTTGGGCGGCCCCTTGGGGGCCTCATCAACTTCGGGGGGCGGTCGGGTGTTCTCCTTGGTCGCCGCCACGGACGGATCGCCAAAGATGTCCTCTTCACCCGACTGCACCGCCACGCCGCCCGTTAAGCCGAGGTTGCTCAAGACCAGCGGGGCCGGCTCGGGAGCGACCTCGGGAGCGGGCTCGGGTTTGGGCGCCGCCGCAGGCTTCTTTCGCTTCGGCTGCCCCTTGCGTCGCTTGCGCTTGGGCTTGGGCTTGGGCTTGGGCGCCTCCGCCACCTCGGGCTCGGGCTCGGGCTTCGGCGGAGGGGGCTCCGGGGGCTTGGGGGGCTCGGGCTTGGGGAGCTCCACCTTCTCGCGGATCGCCTCAAGCTTCGCGTACCGATCCACCTTCTTCGCCTCGGGAACGACCACCGGGCGCGGAGGGATCGAGGCGATGAACAGGGCGAGCAGGCCGTGGATCAGTCCCGCCGTGGCCAGGCCGATCACGAGCCTCCCGTGATCGCCCACGTTCACTCGATCTCCTGCCGCTTCGTGTTGATGGCGAAGTCGTCGATGCCCCAGATGCGGATCACGTCGATCAGCTCGATGACGGAGCCGTGGCTGACCCGCTCATCTGCGGCGATCACCGCCTGCATCTTGGTGCCCTTCCCCTTCATCTCATCCACGTAGGTCTTCACCTCCGCCTGGGTCGCCTCTTTCCCGTTCAAGAACAGGTCGCCGTCCTTGTTGATCACGAGGCTCAGGAGCGAGGGCTCGGTCTCCTCCGCGCTCGCCGCTCGGGGCAGCTCGACCGGGATGTTGGGCGGGATCTTGTTCTTGAGCTCCTGCTGCACGAACTCGGTGGAGACCATAAAGATGATCAAGAGCACGAGCATGATGTCGACCAGAGGGACCACGTTGATCCCGGTCATTCCATCTTCTTCATCGTCTCCCGCGGCGCCGGCCATGGCTCAGCTCCCCTTGGCCTGTTCGTCCACGGACAGCCGTCGGGCGATCACGAGCTTGGACAGCGCGTCAGCCTCCTGCATGGCGACGCGGGTTCGGCGCTTGAAGTAGTTGTAGGCGATCACCGCGGGGATCGCGACGGCCAGGCCGACCGCCGTGGCGACGAGCGCCTCGGAGATCGAGCCCATGACCAGCTCGGTGCGGCTCTCTCCTTCGAGGGCACCAGCGAGCTGCCCGAAGGCGTTCAGGACTCCGATGACCGTTCCGAGAAGGCCGATAAATGGGGCGTTGGCCGCGATGGTTCCCAGGATCACCAAGAACCGCTCGTAGCGGACGCGCTCGGCGGTGATGCGTGAGGCCACGCGCTCGGCGATCGCCGAGGCGCCGTCGTCCCAGGAGTCCATGGCGGCGCTAAGCGCCGACCTGGCGGCGCCGCTGGCGTGGGCGTCGATCACCTCAGTCACGCCGCTCGTGTCCTTGGTGAGGGCGCCGTTGAGCTTCTCCGCGAGGACCTCATAATCGCAGGCCTGCTTCGAGAGAAACAGGAGACGCTCGATCATCACCATGACCGACGCGACGCTCATCAGGAGCAGCAGCCAGAGCACCCACTCGGCGCCCGCCTGCTCAAAAAATCGTCCCAGGCTCTCGGTCAGCATTCGCTCTCTACCTCCACACGGTGCCCCGTTCTAGCCGCTCCGGCCATGAGATTCCAGTCGACACGCTTCAGGGCCGGTCACTTGATCGCGCCCGGCAGGGTCGCCTGAATCTTACGCACCTTTGCGTGTCGCCCCTCGCCGGGGGGCGCCCAGGAGTTGGCCTTGCCGTAGGCGTCGAGCGCCGCGACGGGCTGGTCTCTTCGAACAAGATCACCCCCCAGGTAGCGGTAGAAGTCATAGTGAACCGTGCCCTGGGTCAAGCAGAGGACCGCGACCACCAGGACGCAGGTGATCTTCGCGCCAATCAGGGCAGCGGTGTCTCGGGATCGCGCGCTCCACAGAGCCACAACGGTCAGGAGCACCGCGGTGATTCCCAGAGCGCTCGTCGACGGCAGGTCGATGAGCTCCTGGCAGGCCCAGGAGGCCCCCAGGACCGCCGCGGCTCCCACGGCACGAGCGAGCCCGCCCACTCCCTGGAGACGAGACTCGATCAGAGCGCTCAGCCCCGTCGCTTCAGACCGGAGGAGACGCCACGGCCAGGCCGGTCCCAGGATCACCGCGGCCAAGAGGAACATGTAGGCGCTGAACCACCCCACTCGGAGCTCCAGATACTCGGCTCCCGCGTGGAACGCCACAGCGGTGAGCAGACCCACGCCAGCGATCCAGGCCGTCGAGCGGCGACGCCGAGCCGGGTCGAGAAAGACCGCCAGATAGCCGGCGACGATCAACCACTGGGCCAGCACGACCATATGTCCGCCCAGCCACCAGAAGCGCTCGGCTGACAGACCGGCGCTCTGAGCCACCGCCAAGAAGGGATCCATCTTGCCACCGGAGGCGTTGATACGAACGAGGACGTCGCCCATCAACCAGGCCTCCTCGGTCTTCGAGAGCCCCGTGTAGGCGTAGACGATCGCGATGGAGGCGACGAGCAGCTGATACGGCCACGCGCACCCGCGCTCCGGACGCTGAGCCTCAGGCGGGCCCGCGTCGAGAGCGAAGTGAAAGAGCACGATGGAGAGGAAGAAGTGGTGCTGGTAGCTGTCCAGCTGGCTCATGGCCCAGCCGTACGTGTACAGGGCGAACGCCGCCCATCGCGCCGCGCGGCCTCCGAGACCGAGGGCCAGGCCGAGGCACAAGACGCCAGAGGCGAAGATCACCGCCAGGTAGGTGCTCGCGTCCGGGAGTCCCTGGAGGACGTCGAGCCAGGCGAAGTGGGCCACGTTCAGACCGCCCGCGCCGTATCGACTGCCGTGTGGCACCATCTCGATCCACAGATCGAAGGCGAGAACGGCGTAGACGACCCGCTCGAGGACCGCCACTCGAGCTCGATCCACGGGCCCGAAGAGGGCTCGGTCGGTCCAGGTAGAGAGGCTCATGGGGCCTCCTGACAGCGGTGCTCAATCACGTCGATGGGCAGGGGCTCTCCGGTCGCGCTTCGACATCGACGGCTCAGGAGGATCGTCCGGATCTCGGGGTCCTCGCAGCGCCACGTGAAGAACCGATCCACGATGTCAGGACGACGACGGGTCAGGCCATGAATCCAGGCGCGATGGATCAGCTTCGACAGCCTCAAGGGTCGCTTGCGACCGACGGGATCGGTGACCCGCTCCTCGGCCGCCTGAACCTTGCAGGTCTCCGCCCGGCGGTTGGAGAACATCCTCCAGGCGAACCGCTCATCGGCCCCGCTCTCGCCGACGTAGTAGGTCGCGGGGACGATCAGCTGAGCCACCAGGACCACCGCCGCGACCACGAGGATGCGCCGTCTTCGACCGCCTCGAGGCGCGTCCGCGGCGACACGGGCGACGGAATCGTTGTTGGGAGTCTCACTGGACATGGAGCCGACAGCGTGGCCCCGCTCCCCCCGTCTGGCAAGCCCTTCCGCCCGAAGGGCGGCCCCAGAGGTGGAGCATCGTGACAGCCTCGTGACCCCGTGCTAGACCCGAAGCGTCAGGGAGGAGAGAGGGCGATGGCGGGCCACAGTAAGTGGAGCAACATCAAGCGAAAGAAGGCCGTGGTCGACGCCAAGCGTGGCAAGGTCTTCACGAAGCTGATCAAGGAGATCATGGTCGCGGCGCGCATGGGCGGCGGCGATCCCGAGGCGAACCCGAGGCTTCGCTCTGCGATCCAGACCTCGCGAGGCTCCAACCTTCCCAGCGACAAGATCGATCGAGCGATCGCCCGCGGGACAGGTGATCTTGAGGGCGTGAACTACGAGGAGGTGACCTACGAGGGCTACGGCCCCGAAGGTGTCGCGCTTCTGGTCGACGCGCTGACGGACAACGTGAATCGTACGGTGGCCGAGGTCCGCAGCTCCTTCAACAAGCGGGACGGCAAGATGGGGGCCCCCGGCTCCGTGGGATACCTCTTCGATGAGAAGGGGCAGATCCGACTCTCGAAGGACGACGTGGACTACGAGACGATCTTCGACGCGGCCGTGGAGGCTGGCGCTGAAGAGGTCGAGGACGCCGAAGAAGATTGGCTGATCACGACGGCCAGAGAGGACCTCTACCAGGTCAACAGCGCCCTCGAGGAGGCGGGCATCACCGCCAGCGAGGTGCAGCTGGCCAAGATCCCCCAGACGACGGTCGACATCACAGACCTTGGGGCAGCGAAGAAGATCATGGCGCTCATCGACCACCTTGAGGACAACGACGACGTGCAGACCGTCTGGGCGAACTTCGACCTCTCCGATGAGGTCGCGGCCAGCCTCGAGGAGGAGTGACCGTGCGCGTCCTCGGCGTCGATCCTGGCACCCTCGTCACGGGCTTCGGCGTGATCGACGTCGTCTCCGGAGGGGTCCGTCATGTGGCCCACGGGACCATCCGAACGCGCTCTAAGGACCCGCTCTGGGTGCGAATCACGACGATCCACGACGCGCTCGTTGACCTCATCGCGGACCACCGCCCGGACGCCCTGTCGCTGGAGCGCTGCTTCGTGGGTAAGAACATTCAATCGGCGCTGAAGCTGGGACACACCCGCGGGGCCATCATGGTGGCGGCGACCGCCGCGAGCATGGAGGTCGCCGAGTACGCGCCGACGGCCATCAAGCAGGCGGTCACCGGGCGAGGCCGCGCAGAGAAGAACCAGGTCGCTGAGATGGTGAAGATGATCCTCGGCCTGCCCGACGTCCCGCAGAGCGACGCCGCGGACGCCCTGGCAGCCGCCATCACCCACGTGCATGGCGACCGCTCCCGGCTCGTCCCGTTCAAGGAGGGTCGACTATGATCGCGTGGCTCAAAGGTGAGGTCACGCGCTGCCTGACCGACAGCCTCGTCTTGCGCGTCGGGGATGTGGGCTATCTGCTCACCGTCGGCGAAGGCACGGCGTCCACCGTTCTCCCTGGAGACCCTCTGGAGCTCCACGTACACACCCACGTTCGCGAGCAGGAGTTCTCGCTGTTTGGCTTCCGTGAGGCGATCCACGTCGAGCTCTTCGAGGCCCTGACCACCGTGAAGGGGGTCGGTCCACGTGTCGCCGTCGCGATCCTCGACGCCCTCTCTCCCGACGACCTTGTCCTCGCGGTGGAGGGGGGCGACGTGCGGCGACTCTCGTCAGCCAAGGGCGTCGGCAAGAAGGTCGCAGAGCGACTGGCCATGGAGCTCAAGGGCAAGCTACCCGCGTCGGCCGGCCTCGACCTCTCGGCCGCGACCCCGGCGAACGGCAAGAGCCCCAAGGGAGCGGTCTGGCGCGACCTCGCGAGCGCCCTGGCCAACCTGCAATACAAGCGCGGCGAGATCGAGCGGGTC
>CALCNF010000295.1 GCA_937897815.1 uncultured Pseudomonadota bacterium
GCACAATGATGCGCCGATTTCATTTTCTGTCCCACAAATTGGGCATCCAGAGTTTTGAGGCTCTGGCTCGGGCTCTGGCTCTGGCTCTGGCTCCGGCTCTGGCTCCGGCTCCGGCTCGAACTCCGGCTCGGGCTCCGGCTCAGCTTCAGGCTCGAAAAGGGCCTCGACCTCTTCTGGCATAGGGTCCAAACCGAGGTCGCCGCTCTCGTCCTCAAGATCGGCGGGGCCCGCCAGGTCGGCGAGGTCAGCAGGATCGAACGCCTGGGTGGACTTGGGCTCCTCGCTCACCGCGGCCGCGGCCTCTCCGGTCGTGACGATGAGCACAAAATCGCCGATGTAGACCTTGTCCGTCTCGCTGAGGGCCTCGGGCGCGGTGATCCTTCTGCCGTTGACGTAGGTGCCGTTCGTCGAGCGCAGATCCACCAGGATGACCTTGTCACCCTTATCGACGAAGCGAGCGTGGCGCTTGGAGATGTTGCTCTTCGGCAACACGATCTCGCAGCCCTCAGAGCGACCGAGTGTGACCTCTTCTTGATCAAACTGGAGGGTGTTCTCTCCACCGTCCTTAGCGCGGATGGTCACGGTCAGCATGGGGCGTTCTCCTGGTCTCTCGGCTGCCATCTCGGCCCGCTCGAGCGTCCTCGATACAAAATCTGGTCACGAACCGAGCGCTCAACCCCAAAGGGGAAAAGCCCAGGCTCGGTCGTTGACCGACTATCTCAACGCATTTCCTACAGTTGTCAAATCCGCCCAGGCCCTTACAGGGCCTTGGACCACCCCGAAATGAGGCTCTCCAGAAGACGCTCGGGGTGGGCTGACTCGAAGAGCGCACCTGAGAGCGCCAGCCCCGCCGCGCCCGCTCTTCGGCAAGACTCGAGGTCCCCCGAGCTCAACCCGCCCAGGGCTACGACGGGCATACTCAGTCCGTCGATGAGCTGTGAGAACCGTTCTGCCCCCAGCGGTGCGCGGGTGCTCGCCTTGGAGCGAGGTGACAGAAACGGGGAGAGAGTCGCCCACGCTGCGCCGCTCTGCTGTGCGTCCCAAAGTCCGGCCTGGTCATGGCACGAGCGGCTGACGACCAGCTGGGGGAAGGTCCTTCGAACGACCTCCGCGTCCAGGCCGTGCTCGGGGAGATGCACGCCTTCGGCCTTCACAGCGAGGGCCAGATCCACTCGCGCGCCGACGATCAGCGGGTGTCCATGCTCGGCTGTCGCCTCCCGGAGGGCTTCCAGTCGGTCGCGCCGGACCGATAGCGAGCTGGCGTTCGAGTCCCGCTCCGGATCGCGATCCCAGACCCCCATGGCTCCGGGCGGCGCCACCGGCGCGAGGCGCTCGATCAGGCGAACGCACCGGTGGGTACCCCAGCGTGCGGCGTCGGCGCATACGACGACGCGAGGGGGGACCAGGACCACCTCAGTCGATGAGGCCGGTCAGGGGGCTGGAGGCCGTCGCGTACAGCCGCCTCTGGATACGACCCGCCTGGAAGGCGAGACGGCCGGCTTTGATGGCGAGCTTCATGGCTTCAGCCATCGCGATGGCGTCCTGGGCACCTGCGATGGCGGTGTTCATAAGCACCGCATCGCAGCCCAACTCCATGGCGAGCGCGGCGTCTGAAGCGGTTCCGACGCCCGCGTCCACAACCACGGGGATGCTCATGGCCTCGATGATCAGTCGGATGTTCACGGGATTACGGATCCCAAGACCCGAGCCAATCGGGGCGCCCAACGGCATGACCGCCGCGCAGCCCGCGTCCTCAAGCTTCTTACAAAGCACGAGGTCATCGGAGATGTAGGGGAGGACCGTGAAGCCCTCGGCGACCAGCAGCTTGGCCGCCTCCAGGGTGGCTTCGTTGTCGGGAAACAGCGTCCGGTCTGGATCGCCGATCACCTCCAGCTTCACCAGATCTCCCATGCCGACCTCGCGTCCCAGCATGGCGGTTCGGATGGCGTCCTCCGCCGTAAAGCAGCCCGCCGTGTTGGGCAGGAGCGTATAGCGGTCGAGGTCGATGGTGTTCCAGAACGAGTCCTCTGCGTCCCGGTCCAGGTTCACCCGCCGTACGGCTACGGTCACCACCTCGGCGCCGCTGGCCTCCAGGGCTCGTCGGGCCACGTCGTTGTTCTCATACTTGCCCGTCCCGACCCAGAGCCGAGACTCGAAGCGATGGGATCCGATCTGAAGCGGTGCCTCAGCCATCTCTCAACCTCCTCCCACGAAGGAGACGATCTCAATGGCGTCTCCCTCGTCTACTTGTGTGCTTCCGTGTTCAGCGCGCGGGACGATGACCCGATTTCGTTCGACCGCGACCCTGCGGCCGCCGAGCCCCAGGGCCTCGAGCAGCTCGAGGACGGTCAGCGAATCGTGATGCAGCGTCTTGGCTTCGCCATTGATGGTCAGATTCATGGCCACGAGTAGTTATCACAAGTCGCCCGAGAAATTCGTCAGGATCGGGCCACGGGCATACTTTTCTTCTGTGAAGTGGGTTGAATCACTAGGACTCTGGGCCATTCGGGTCACGGAGAGCATCGGCGCCATGACGCTGATGTCGCTGCAGAGCTTACTCTGGCTCTTTCGGCCTCCGTTTCGCTGGAGGAACTTCCTGCAGGCTCTCGAGTACGTGGGGGTGGGCAGCCTCGGCATCGTCACCCTCACGGGCGCCTTCACCGGTATGGTCATGGCCATCCAGAGCGCCTACGCCTTCAAGATGTTTCACGCCGAGTCGCTCGTGGGAACCACCGTCGCGCTCGCGCTCTCCCGTGAGCTCGGGCCCGTGCTCACGGGGCTCATGGTGACGGGCCGTGTCGGCTCCTCGATCGCGACTGAGATCGGGACGATGAACGTCACCGAACAGATCGACGCCTTGCGGACCATGGCCGTGAATCCGATTCAGTATCTGGTCACTCCTCGGGTCCTGGCCTGCATCATCATGGTCCCCATCCTCTGCCAGCTCTGCACCCTGGTGGGCGTTGGCGGGGCGTACCTGGTGGCCGTGAAGGGACTGGGTCTCGATCAGGGCGTGTTCTTTGACCGGATCGTGACCGTGGTCCAACCATGGGACGTCTGGTCCGGGATCATCAAGGCCGCGGTCTTCGGGCTCGTCATCGGTACGGTCTCCTGCTTCAAGGGGTACCAGGCCGAGGGCGGCGCTCGCGGGGTCGGGGTCGCCACGACCCAGGCCGTTGTCATCTCATCCGTTGCCATCCTCGTGACCGACTACTTCCTGACCGTGCTGATGTTCTGAGGCTTCATGCTCAATCGCTCCACACCCATTCTCGTCGGATTGATGATGCTCGCGGGCATGATCTCGTTCGTCGTGACGTTCGGTTCGCTGGATCGGGGCATCGGCCTGGAGGGCGCCTATCAGGTTCATGTCACCTTCGATGACGCCTCGGGCCTGGTGACTCAGAGTCGAGTGATGCTCTCGGGCATCCCAGTCGGAGAGATCACCAAGATTGAGCTCGATCCAGACGACCCTTCGCGAGCTCGGGTCACCCTGGCCATCGCGAACCACGTGAAGCTCTTCGAGGGTGTCCTGGATCCCGCGACGGGCAAGTACGTCAACGGGGCCAGCGCCACGCGTCGTCAGGCGAGCCTGCTGGGTGACTACTATGTGAGCGTCACGCCGGGGATCGCGGGCAAGGTGCTCACGGAGCGAGATCGCATCAAGAACGCGGTCACGGAGGCCGGGGTCGAGGCCATCATCGGGCAGATGGAGAAGTCCACCTCGGTGATCTTCCCCAAGATCGAGCAGATCATGGACGACGTCGGGGTCGTGACCGGATCCATGCGACAGGCGGTCGGCGGCGAAGACGGAACGCAGGCGATCGCTGAGATCCGCACCAACGTGATCGGAGCCTCGCGTGACATCGCGGCCATCTCGGGAGGTCTGCGGAGCTTCCTCGATAAGAAGGTCTTCGCTCGTGGCGACTCCATTCGCCGTATTGTAGGAAATCTTGAGCAGGCGACGGCGACCTTCCGTGACACCGCTGGGCGCGTCTCGGGTCAGCTCGATACCCTCATGAACGACGCCACGCACGTGACGTCGGACGTGAGGAGCTTCGTCGATGGGCAGGTGGACCCCGACGCTGCCGACAAGCCCGGCACCCTCACCCACACGCTCACGGAGTTCGACCGCTCGATTGGCACCCTTCAGGAGACCCTCGAGACCGGCCGGTCTCTCGCGGCGCGAGTCGAGCAGGGTGAGGGCTCCATTGGCCGTCTCCTGACCGACACGAAGCTCATCGACGAGGCCGAGGCGGTCATCGACGACATCCGGGAGTTCACGGCCATCTACGGGCGCCTGCAGGTCAAGGTCGACCTGCGCAGCGAGTACCAGTACGAGGCCGACTCCATGAAGCACTACGTAAACTTCGGTCTCTATCCTCGCCCCGATAAGTTCTACTTCTTTCAGCTCGTGGCCGACCCTCAGGGCGCCGCGAAGCGTCGCGTCACCACGACGACCACGACCGCTGGAGACGCGGACCCCAACGTGGTGGTCACCGACGAGACGAAGTCCAACCCCGAGGGTCTCTCCTTCACGGCTCAGTTCGGTAAGCGATGGGATTGGATCACGCTCCGTTACGGTCTGATGGAGTCCACCGGGGGCGTGGGCTTCGACATGGACTTCTTCAACGATGCTCTCTCTATGCGTTTTGACCTCTTCGACTTCAGCCGCTCCGAGTGGCCTCGGGTTCGCGCGCTCGCCGCCTGGGAGTTCGTGAAGCATGTCTACGTATCCGCGGGCGTCGACGACGGCGTTAACGCCGCTCATCGAGACTTCTTCTTCGGGGTGGGCGTTCGATTCGACGACGACGACATCAAGTCGATCCTCCCCGTCGTTCCGTCACCGATGTAGCGCTCGGCCCGGGTTCCGTCCCGGGTCGGTGTTGGACGCTCCAGGCCCCGCCCTTGCTGGGCACCTCGACTCTTGGCACCATGGAATGGGATAGAGGGGGCCCGCGTTGATGCGGGTGACGAGGAGGCCAACGTGAATGAGGGCCATGGACGACGAGGCGCGTCGAAGCGCCGTCTACGTCACGCGAAAGCCCACAGGGGCGTGTCCAAGGAGATCAGCCGTGAGATCTCCGAGCGCCTGAGTCGGCTCGCGGGTCTGCTCGCCGAGGCTCGCGGTGTCGGGCCGACCGAGTCGGTGCCCATCGACTCGGTGGAGCTGAATCTCAAGGTGTCGCTCAAACGAAAGGGCGATCACGCTACCGCGGGCACGGAGATCATGGAGGCCCTCGATCACGCGATCCACGAGGGGCTGCGCTCCGCGGGAGCCTTCCAGGTGGGCTCGGTCTACTGCTTCCTGTGCGATCGCCCCGATTGCGAGCACGCGACCCCGGCCGAGCGAACGGCCACCTTCATCGGCTACGCGCCACACGGTAAGCCCGAGTGGCGCAGCTTCATCAACGTGTGCATTGAGCGCAAAGAGGAGCGGGTCGACCAGCTCTATGGTCTCAAGCCGGACGTCATCGCCATCGTTCAGGAGCCCGATGAGCTCGAAGAGGGTCTCCTGCCGGACTTTGGCAAGGGCGATCAGGCCTACCGGCTCCTCGGGCAGGTCGTGGTCGGCCTTCTTCCGCCGAGCCTGGATCGACGGGTCCGCTCGGAGACGCGGATCGCCCTGACGCTCCAGCTGATCGAGACCCGGGGGCGTGGCGGCGCGCGACGCATTCGCTTGAACATGCTGGGTATGGGGTTTGATGACCTCGCCGAGGCGGCCGCGAACGGCGGGCCTCGTAGCCCCGCTGAGGCCCTCAGACGCACGCTCATGGCGCTTCGCGAGCGCGTCGATATCCTAGGTCGGCGGCGGGCCCGCGCCGTGCGCTCCAAGGCGCCGATGGAGCTTGAGACGGAGGTGCGTCCGGTCTTGCGCAAGCTGCGCACGGACATCGAGCGCATCTTCCGCTCGAGCAAGCGAAGGACGACCCACGCCGAGCGTCGGCACAAATCGGGCGATAGGCCCACGGGCGACGCCATGAATGACGTGGCCCACGCGTCCGTCGACCAGTTCTTTCATGACACCCGTCGGAACACGGTCGTGGTCCTGGGCGGGAAGGGCCGCGCGCACGTGTTCAGCGCGGCCGGTAAGCATGTCACCAGCCTCCGACTCGACCCGGGCGAGCTCCGCAGAAAGACCGAGCGCCAGCGCTGGACGCCTTTAGAACCCTCGGCCGCCAGCGAGCTGCGAGCGCGACTCACGGCGGTCCCTAGAGCTTGACCTTGTCTCCCGGGCGCTGGTACGTCACGCGCCCCACAGACCCAAGGGTCTATACGCTGGAGCCGACGCTCGTGTCCGTTCGATCCGACAGCCCCCATCCCCCTCGTTATGTTCATGTGCAGACCTTCGGCTGCCAGATGAACGTCTATGACACCGATCGGATCTTCCAGGCGCTCGAGCCGCTGAACTACACGCCGACCGACGACCCGGCCCGCGCGAACCTGATCCTCTTGAACACCTGCTCGGTACGCGACAAGGCCGAGCAGAAGATGATGAGCCAGCTTGGCCGCCTCGCGCCGCTCAAAGAGTACAACGACGATCTCGTGCTTGGCGTGGCTGGCTGCGTCGCCCAGCAGGAGGGCGAGCGGCTCCTCAAGAAGGTCCCCTACCTCGACCTGGTCTTCGGTCCCGACCACGTGCAAGAGCTCCCTAAGCTCCTCGAGCGTGTGCGCTCAGACGAAGGTCGGGTCAGCGAGACGACCTTCTTCAAGCGGAAGAACTATGAGTTCATCGAGGCCAAGCCCCGAGAGTCCGCGGAGAAGGTCAGCGAGTTCGTGACCATCATGAAGGGCTGCGACAAGGTCTGCACCTTCTGCATCGTGCCCTTCACCCGCGGTCGAGAGGTCTCCAAGTCCAGGGAGCTCATCGTCAAAGAGGTGGAGAACCTCGTCGAGGTGGGCGTAAAAGAGGTCACCCTGCTCGGCCAGAACGTGAACTCCTATGGCAAGGATAAGGACCGAGAGGTCCACTTCGATGAGCTGCTTCGGGCCGTCGACGAGATCGAGGGTCTTGAGCGGGTTCGCTTCACGACCTCTCATCCCATGGACTGCACCGATGGGCTCATCGACTGTTTTGGAGAGCTCCGCACCCTGGCCGAGTACTTCCATCTGCCCGTGCAGAGCGGGTCCGATCGCGTGCTCGAGGCCATGCGTCGCCACTACACGATCGACCATTACCGAGACCGCGTCGCGCGTCTCCGAGAGCGAGCCCCCGACATCGCGCTCTCGACCGACATCATCGTGGGCTTCCCCGGCGAGACCGAGGAGGAGTTTGAGGAGACGATGGCGCTCTTGAGGGAGGTCCGATACGACTCCATCTTCGCCTTCAAGTACTCCCCGCGACCAGGGACGAAGGCGTCCGAGATGGAGGACACGGTCCCCGAGCCCGACAAGACCCGTCGTCTCGATCAGGTGCTCAAGCTCCAGAACCAGATCACCGCCGAGAAGATGCAGACCTACACGGGAAAGACCCTGGAGGTCCTCGTGGAGGGCCCGAGTCGGAGCGTCGACAAGGGTCAGTCTCACGAGTGGCAGATGATGGGCCGCACCCGGACCAACGTGATCGTGAACTTCCGGGTCCCCATGGGGGACTTCTGGAACAATCGCCTCAAGGGCGAGCTCATCAAGGTTCGGATCGACGAGGCCAAGGCCCACTCTCTGTACGGCCAGGTGGTGGCCTAGGTTCACGGTGAGCCAGGTCGCTGAGACCGTGGTAGGATTCTGATCATGGCGGGTATCGACGAGCGGCAGATCCAGATGCGCGTTGGCGGCCTCGTGATCGATCCGAACACGAAGTCTCCGATCGTGGTCCTACGCGGCGTCGACGACGAACGCCTCTACCTCCCCATCTACGTGGGAGGCTCCGAGGCCAGCGCTATCGCCGCGGCTCTGTCCGATATCGAGCTCCCTCGGCCCATGACCCACGACCTGCTGAACAACCTCATCGGCCTCGTTGGGATCACCCTTCAAAAGGTGACGATCATCGACCTGGTCGACGGCACCTTCTACGCCGAGCTCCTGCTCAGCGATGATCAGGGCCACCAGTGGAGCCTCGACAGCCGCCCCTCCGACGCCATCGCCCTCTCCTTGCGCGCCGGCGCCGAGATCTTCGTCGCCCAAAAGGTCGTCGAGGAGGCGGGCGGCATCGCCGAAGATGAGGGCGACGAGGGCCTCGAGGAGGGCGCTGAGCCCGAGACCGGCGGCGCGCCGATCATCGTCACCGGCGACGTGGATCTTGAGGATCTCGATCCGGACGACTTCGGCGGATATGAAATGTGAGCCGGGCGCTTCGCTGGATCCCGGCGCTGGCGTGGGCAGCCTGGATCCTCAAGAGCACCCTCGACCCCGATCCTGAGCCGCCGCCGATCGACGTGGCGCACCTGGACAAGATCGCCCACCTGGTGGCCTGGGCCATCCTGGCTGGCCTGTGTCGATGGGCGCTTGGACCGGCGGCTTCGAGTCAACGGGCCCTATGGGTTTCCTGGGGGCTCGCCTTCGGTTACGGTCTCGCCGTCGAGGCGCTCCAAGCGCCTATAGCGACTCGGTCCGCCGAGGCGCTGGACCTGGTCGCGGATGCCGTCGGGGCGCTCCTGGGCGCCTGGATTGTCGGGAGGAGATGGAGATGACACGGGAACTCACAGGCGCCCCACACGGGACGGAGCTCAACTGCAAAGGTTGGGTCCAGGAGGCGGCCTATCGAATGCTGCTCCACAATCTCGATCCCGAGGTCGCTGAGGACAACTCCCGCCTGGTCGTCTATGGCGGAACGGGCAAGGCGGCTCGAAACCACGAGGCTCTCGAGCGAATCCTCGAGACGCTCAAGCGACTGGAGAACGATGAGACGCTGCTGGTTCAGTCGGGAAAGCCCGTCGGCGTGATCCGGAGCCATGAGGACGCGCCCCGGGTGCTGCTTGCCAACTCGCTCCTGGTGCCCAAGTGGGCTGATTGGGAGACGTTTCGGTCCCTCGAAGACCAGGGCCTGACCATGTACGGCCAGATGACCGCCGGCTCGTGGATCTACATCGGGACCCAGGGGATCCTCCAGGGGACCTATGAGACCCTTGGGGCGGCGGCACAGAAGTCCTTCGGCGGGACGCTCAAGGGGACGCTCACGCTCACGGCGGGCCTGGGAGGCATGGGCGGGGCTCAGCCCCTCGCGGTCACCATGAACCACGGCGTGTGCTTGGCCGCCGAGGTGGACCCCCATCGGATTCAGCGGCGGCTCGACACCCGCTATGTGGACGCCAGCTATGATGATATCGACGCCGGTATCGACGCGGCGCTCGAGGCCAAGGCGGCCGGTCGGGCTTGGTCGATCGCCGTGTGCTGCAACGCCGCCGACCTCTTCGAGCGCGTGATCGAGCGTGGCATCGTTCCGGAGCTCACGACCGATCAGACCTCCTCTCACGACATGCTCCACGGATATGTGCCCGCGGGCATGA
>CALCNF010000296.1 GCA_937897815.1 uncultured Pseudomonadota bacterium
TCCATGGGCGGCATCGTGTCTCGACTGGCGCTGGAGGACGAAGACACGCGCGGTCGCGTTCGCAAGGTCATCACCCTGGGGACACCTCACAGCGGCACTCACGCGGCGCGCTTTTTGGCGACGCAGAGCGCGCTGGCCCTGAGACCGGAGTCGTCCCTGCTGGAGCGCCTGGACGAGCAGCTCCCCTGGGGAGGCCCGCCCGAGTGGCCCGAAGCGACGACTTATTGGAGCCGCTCAGACGTGATCTTGCTGCCTCCGGAGGCCGCACGGCTAGAGGGAGCGAGCAGTCCCGAGATGGAGGGGATGACCCACTACGGCTACCTGCTCCATCCCGACGGATGGCGCACCGTCTACGAGACCCTCCACGGAACGGTTACGAAGCCTACAGTGCACACAGAGTCGTAAGCCTACGCCCGATCCAGAAACCCGAGTATGGTGGCGACATGAAGATGACACGCTGGATCGGAGCCGCTCTGCTGCTGACCCCCGTCTTGGGGTGTGGCGACTCGGGCGGCGATCAGGCGGCCAGCTCTGGCCAGAACGACGGTTGGCAAACCGTGGTCGAGGACACGAGCGCGGCCGGTGACGCAGGCTCCCGGACGCTCGCGGACACGGGAACGCCGACTGACAGCGCGCAGATCACCGATCTCCTCTCAGACGTCCTGGTAGCGGCGGAGACCACGGACGCGGCGCTCGCGGACGCCGGAGCTCCCGAGTTGCCTCAGCCCGAGGAGACCACGAGCCCAGAGGGCCTCCCAGACGGTCTCACCGGTCAAGAGCCACCGAGCGCTCAGGGGATGCCCTCCCTCGCCGGTGTCGTGGACAGCACAGGCGCGCCAGCCCTGGAGGACCAGCTCAAGGACCATTGGTCGGTCTTGTGGTTCTATCCCATGGCGAGCACGAGCGGCTGAACGGCTGAAGGTTGCGGGTTCCGCGACCGCCAAGCAGAGTTCGACGCCCTTGGAGTACAGGTCATCGGTGTGTCCTTTGACTCCCCCTCGAACAACGCCATCTTCAAGGCCAACGAAGAGTTTCAGTTCCCCCTGTGGAGCGACACCCAGAAGACCCTGGGCCTGACCTACGGAGCGGCCGAGGCCTCCTGGCAGCCCATCGCGAGCCGCGTGACCGTGATCCTCGGCCCGAGCGGGGAGTGGGTGCTCTTCTACCCATCGGGAGTGGTATCGGCCAAGAGCCTCTACGTCCACGCCCAGACCGTGCTCGACGACCTGGCGCTGCTCCTCCCCTGAGGCTGGAGCTCAGATAGGCTCGCCGTTCTCGTCGAAGGTCGGGAGCTCATCAAGGTAGTCCGGGATGGACAGGGGTCCAATGCGCTGACCGGTGAACTCTGTCTGGAAGCTGACGGTCGCCCCAGCCATCGCGTCGTCGTTCGGGAAGAGACAACCGCCGGCGTAAGAGATCTTGATGCGGCCGTTCACGATCTTGCCCGTGGGCTCACCGTCGAGATCGAGGACAAAGTCAGCCGTGGAGACGGAGGCCCCCAGAGGACCGCAGGGCGGCGCGTCCGTGGTCATGAGGCCGAGGAGCAGGGTCAGGTCACCCTGGCGATTGACCAGGCCTCCCACCTCAAGCTGGTCCGCATACGTGCTCAAGTTGAGCACCTTGACCAGCCAGGGATTCTTTCCCTCTTCGCGGTCGAAGTAGGGCTGATCGAGGCCCATCTCGGACCAGTAGACCTCGGAGGGACAGTGGACGCCGTCGAAGCCACAGACCTCATCCATGTCGATCTCAACGCCGCCGACGTCGATGATCTGACCCTGGATCCCCTCCTCGATGTACTCGGCTCCACCGAGCACGAGGGTCACCGTGACCGCGTCATCGTGGTTGATCTGATAGGTGCCGCGAAAGTCCGGGACCTCCTCAGCGGCGGCCTCGACGGCCGCACCGCAGCCGCCCTCAGCGCCCGTGATCAGGAGGCCAAGCAGGGCGAGAACGAAGACCGAAATCGCCCGGCGAAAACTCAAAAACCACTGAATATTGTTCTTCATTTTCCGTCCCAAAGCCGCGGCTCTTCGCCGTGGCGTGCGCGTACCTTAGCGTCCATCTGGATTCATTTCGAATGAAGTGGGGTTCGAATTATGACACCCCGTTCCGGTGGACAACCACAGATAGCAGACGCCCTCGCTAAGAATGTGACCCACAGAGGGATCCGGACGCACAAACGCCGAAAGACCCGAGCTCGATCGCACTTCGAGCGTTTCGGGTCTTTCGGACGAAAGCGTGTCGCGAGCCCGTCAGGCCGCGCGGCGAGGACGAGCCCTAGAGGTCGTCCCCATCCCCCAGAGAGCCGGCTCCAGAGGTCTCAAAGGCCGAGGCCAGCTTCTTGGTGTAGAGGGCCGTGGCCTTCATACCCGTCTCGCTCTTGGCCGCGGGGACGTAGGTCTTGAGGTAGCGGACCATCTTCTTGTGATTGGCCGCGAGGAAGCGGCTCGCCTGCTTGGGAGAGAGCCCGTTGATCTTCTCCTGGAAGGCGTCCCATTTCTTCAGCTCAGGCTCAAGCGACTTGAGCGCGTGGCAGGCGGGAAGCTCGCCGTTGACCTGGCAGCCCATCCACTGATTGGGCACGGTCGTGCGCCAGAAGCCGCCCGGCCCCGTGACGCTGTAGCCGAGCTCATTGAAGGCCTCGAGGACATCAATGGGCGTCGGGGGCTGCTCATCAAAGGCGCCATCGTAGGCCTTGAGATACGAGTTCGTGTACGGCTCCATGTGGTTCCACACGGTCTGGGCCTTCGTCGATCCGGTGGCCAGACCCGCGGGCTCGCCTCCGTATTGATAGATCAAGAAGCCGACGGTCGAGACGGCGACCAACAGCGAGACGATGACGCGAACTTGTTTCCCTTTCATTGTGCTCCCCCTGAACTCGTGTGAGCGGTGTCTTCACCTGCTCCTTCGGCGCCCTTCCCGATCTCTTGAGAGTTTTTTTCAAGAGGCATCAAATACGGGACCGACTCGACCCTAAGCCTAGGGGATCGAGGGCCGACCCTCAAGTGAGCGGCGGGTGTTCAGAAGCTCAGGTCAAAGAGCAGCTCGACCATAAACGGCGCGACCGTGGCCTCCACGCCGGCGGCCACGATGAGCACGACGAGCGAGGTCCAGAAGATCTTCAGGACCGCAGATCCGACCTGGAGAAACTCGTCAGAATCGTAGCGGTACTTGGCGACGGCCTTGGAGAGGAACACTCCGCTCATGGCCACGAGGATATAGGCGATCGCCTCAAGGACCAGATGAGGCCCGATGCACAAGAAGGTCTTGCCCAGGTACACGACGCTGTTCACGTCGGGCTCCGTCGCCGCCTGTCGAGCCAGGTAGCTGAAGATCACGCCCCAGCGCGAGGCGTTCCAAGCGAGGACCAGGAGCATGCCGCCGTGGCGGTAGATCAGGGCGAAGGCGAAGCAAGCGGCGAGCACGAGGACATTTCTTCCGATGAGGTGCTCGAAATTAGAGAAGTCGATATCGAGCAGAGAGCCGGCGGCGAAGTTGCCCAGCTGGCGCTCAAACCAGTCTTCGATCTTGGCCTCAGGCGCGAGCTGCACCGTGATGACGTACGCAAAGAAGACGCCCAGGAAGAGGATGAGCAGCGAGAGCGCCAGCCTTCGATTGGCGACGTTGGGCTCGAGCTTCTCCCCCCAGATCTCATCGCGGTTTCGATCGAGTAGGCCCTCGACGATGCCCGCCTGGCTCATGGCGACGAGCAGCACGCCGATGAGGCTCGCCGCCTCGGACCACAGGAGCAGCCCGCAGCTGATGCCGACGGCCGTGGACATCAAGCCGAAGAACAGGACCCTACGATGCCCGTAGGGACCGGCCGCGTTCAGCCAACTCCAAGGGTTCACGCGTCCCCCCGAGAGAACGCGAGATCTCGCTCACCGGTCTCGGGAGGTGACGTGCGTAAGCTCACGACGATGCCCGCGACAAAAGAGAGGATGAACGCCGGGGGGAGCTCCGAGAGAGCCTTGAACAGGTGCCCCACACCGGGGAGGTGAGGCGCACCGAAGGCGAAGAGCGGCACGCCAATGAAGCCCGCGACCATGGCCGCCACCGCCCCCTTGGCGGTCATTCGCGTCCAGAAGAGCGACAGGATCAAGGTCGGGCAGAAGGTCGCCGCGATCCCCGACCAGCCGAAGATCACGAACCAGAACACGCTCCGATCCGGAGTGACAACGGCGACCGTGAGGGAGATGGCCAGGGCCACCGCGGCCAGGGCGAGCGTCGTCTTTCGGCTCATACCCACCAGCGAGGCGTCCGGGAGCTCGGGGTGACGCACCTGCTGGTAGAAGTCACGAACCACAGCGCTGGCCGCGAGGACGAGGAGCGAGTCCGCCGTGGACATGATGGCCGAGAGCACAATGGCGATGTAGAGCCCGACGAAGAAGGCGGGCATGAGGTGCTCGACCAGCTGAGGCAGCACGGCCTCCCCGGGATTCCCGTCGAGCATCGCGCGGCCGAGCATCCCGATGAGGACCGCCCCGGAGTCCGCGAGGACGGTCCAGATGATGGCGACCGACGCGCCACGCGGGATCTCCGCCTCGTCTCGGAGCGCGAGGAAGCGAACGAAGATCTGCGGCGATCCGAGGAAACCGACACCGATCAAGGCCAGGCTCAGGATACCAAAGATCCCCTCCAGGGTGACGGTCTGCGAGCCGCTCCAGGTCAGGAGGTTCGGGTCGGTAGCGGCCAACCTTGAGGTCATCTCGCCCCATCCCCCGATCGAGACGAGCCCGACGATGGGCAAGACCACGAGGCCGAGGAACATCAGCGCCCCCTGGAACACATCGGACCAGGCGACGGCGAGGAAGCCGCCGGTCGTGATGTAGACCAGGACGACCGTGAAGCCCGTGAGCGCGCCCACGAAATAGTTCCAGCCCAGGAAGTCCTCGAAGGCCTGGCCTGTAGCGTCGATCTGGGCCGAGACGTAGATGGTCACGAAGATGGCCAGGGCAAAGGCGCTGACCAGGCGAAGGGTGTGGGTGGAGTCCGCGAAGCGCGCCTCTAGATAGTCGGGCACGGTGATCGAGTCATACCGGTCGGTGAGCCGCTTGAAGCGCCGACTCATGAGCAGCCAGGCCAGGGTGACGCCAAGCACCTCGCCGAAGACGACCCAGAAGGCCTTCAGTCCCACGGTGGCGCCCATGCCCGTGAGTCCGATGAGCAGCCAGGCGGACTCGCCGGTGGCGCGCGCGCTGAAGGCGACGGAGAGAAAGCCGAGCTGCTTACCCGCCGCGAAGAAATCTCGGACGTCCTTCATGCGACGCGAGGCGACAACGCCAATGCCCACGAGGATGATGAGGTAGATGACGACGCCGCTGTACTTGACTGCCAGTTCCATAGAGCAGGACGAAACACCAAGGAGACTCGGGCCGTCAACCGCGCAGACTCAGGCGATCGTGGCGCCTCGCGCGCGCACATGCGAGCGCTCGAACGGGCTCGCCCGCTTGCGCCCCCGCGCGAGCCGGGATATATCCATTCGGTTCAATTGACCGAGGAGACCGTCCCATGGCGCACGTGGTCCGATGCGGGCTGATTCAGCTCGCGAACCCAATCAACGACGAATCCGTCCCTGTGGCGGAGATCCAGCAGGCGATGCTGGAGAAGCACCTCCCGTACATCGATGAGGCGGGCGAGAAGGGCGTCCAGATCCTCTGCCTGCAGGAGATCTTCAACGGACCCTACTTCTGCCCCAGCCAGAGCACCCGCTGGTATGAGGCGGCGGAGCCGATCCCCGGTCCTACGACCGAGATCATGGCGGAGTACGCCCGCAAGCATGAGATGGTGATCGTCGTGCCCCTCTACGAAGAGGCCATGCGGGGTGTCTATTACAACTCCGCGGCGGTGATCGACGCAGACGGCACTTACCTGGGCAAGTACCGCAAGCAGCACATTCCCCAGACCAACGGCTTCTGGGAGAAGTACTTCTTCAAGCCCGGCGATGGGGGCTACCCGGTCTTCCAGACCCGGTACGGTAAGGTCGGCGTCTACATCTGCTACGACCGGCACTTCCCGGAGGGCGCCCGATGCCTGGGTCTGAACGGCGCCGAGATCGTGTTCAACCCGTCGGCGACCGTCGCGGGGCTCAGTCAATACCTGTGGAAGCTGGAGCAGCCCGCGCACGCGGTCGCCAACGGCTACTTCGTCGGCGCCATCAATCGCGTCGGTACCGAGGCTCCGTGGAACATCGGCAAGTTCTACGGGACGTCGTACTTCGTGAACCCTCGAGGCCAGTTCCTCGCAGAGGGCAGCGAGGACAACGACGAGCTCGTGATCGCCGATCTGGACTTCGACATGATCGACGAGGTCCGTCAGACCTGGCAGTTCTACCGGGATCGTCGTCCTGACGCCTACGACGAGCTCCACGACTAGGACCATCGGGCGCCAGGAGGGGTCGTTCGCGTCCCGGCGCGCCATCAATGCATCACAATCAGGAGGGGAATATGGCCTTGCTCATCCAAGGTGGAACCGTCGTCACAGCGGAGGGAGAGTCTCGCGCAGACATCTTGTGTGAGGGTGAGACCATCGTGGCCGTCGGACCCGAGCTCGAGGTGCCGACCGGCGCGGAGGTCGTCGACGCTGACGGCTGTTATGTGATGCCTGGAGGCATCGACCCCCACACGCACATGGAGCTCCCCTTCATGGGGACGGTGGCCAGTGAAGACTTCTTCACGGGCACCTCGGCCGGGGCCGTCGGAGGGACGACCTCGATCATCGACTTCGTGATCCCGTCACCGCAGCAGTCGCTCCTGGAGGCCTACCACACCTGGCGAGGGTGGGCCGAGAAGGCCGCCACCGACTATTCGTTCCACGTGGCTGTCACGTGGTGGGACGAATCGGTCTCCGAAGAGATGGGCGTCCTGACCCGCGACTGGGGTGTGAACTCGTTCAAGCACTTTATGGCCTACAAGGGCGCCATCATGTGCGACGACGAGACCCTGGTGAACAGCTTCAAGCGCTCCCAGGAGCTCGGCGCGCTGGCCACGGTCCACGCGGAGAACGGCGAGCTGGTCTGGACGCTCCAGAAGGACGTCTACGAGCGGGGGATCCACGGGCCAGAAGGTCACCCGCTGTCCCGACCGCCCGAGGTGGAGGGCGAGGCCGCCAACCGCGCCATTCGCATCGCGGAGGTCCTCGGCGTCCCTCTCTACATCGTACACACCTCGTGCATCGACGCCCTCGAGGCTGTGACCCGCGCGCGGCTCGAAGGTCAGCGCGTCTTCGCCGAGGTTCTGGCTCAGCACCTGGTGATCAACGACTCCGTGTACAGAAATCCCGACTGGGCGTCGGCGGCGCACTACGTGATGAGCCCACCGTTTCGACCGCCCGAGCATCAGGACGCCCTTTGGAAGGGTCTCCAGGCGGGGATGCTCCAGACGACGGCGACCGACCACTGCTGCTTTTGCACACCGCAGAAGGCCGCAGGAAAGGACGACTTCCGTAAGATCCCCAATGGCACCGCGGGCATCGAGGACCGCATGAGCGTCCTGTGGCATCACGGCGTTCGGACCGGCCGTCTGACGCCGAGCGAGTTCGTCGCGGTGACCAGCACCAACAGCGCCAAGATCTTCAACATCCACCCCAAGAAGGGGAGCATCAGCGTCGGCGCCGACGCGGACATCGTCGTGTGGGACCCGAACATGTCGCGGACGATCTCCAAGGACACCCACCACCAGAACATCGACTTCAACATCTTCGAGGGGATGGAGGTGACCGGCAACGCCCTGGTGACCCTGTCGCGAGGCTCCATCGTCTACCAGGACGGGGACCTGCGCACCGTCCGGGGCGCTGGGCGCTATGTGGATCGGCCGTGCTGGCCGTCCTACTGGGACGCTCAAACCCATCGAAACCGTCTGGCTGAGCCAACCAAGGTGGAACGCTCATAGTCTCAAGGGGGCCTCATGCTCACCCAACCCGATCCTTCGCTCACCAACGATGATATCCGCCCGGTCCCGGACAGCGAACGCCACTGGAGCGTCATGTCCATGGCCAGCCTGTGGGTCGGCATGGTGGTCTGCGTGCCCACCTACATGCTCGCGGCCAGCCTGATTCAACAGGGGATGAGCTGGAGCCAGGCGATCTTCACGGTGATGCTTGGCAACGTCATCGTCCTCGTCCCCATGGTCCTCAATGGGCATCCGGGCACCAAGTACGGCATCCCGTTTCCGGTCCTCGCGCGCGCCAGTTGGGGCACCCACGGAGCGCACATCCCGTCCATCCTCCGCGCCCTGGTGGCCTGCGGATGGTTCGGTATCCAGACCTGGATCGGCGGCGCGGCCATCTACCAGCTCCTCAACGTGCTCTTTTCCGGAGGCCTCGAGGGTCCGGACCTGCCGGTGCTTGGCATCAACGGCGGCGAGACCTTCTGCTTCCTCCTGTTCTGGGGAATTCAGCTGGTGATCGTCTACCGGGGCGTGGAGTCCATTCGCGTGCTGGAGACCCTGGCCGCCCCGTTCCTGATCCTCATGGGGCTCGCGCTCCTCGCCTGGGCCTACGTGAAGGCGGACGGCTTCGGCGACATGCTGGCTCGCCCGAGCGCCTTCGAGCCCGGCGGAGAGAAGGAGGGGCAGTTCTGGTCCGTGTTCTTCCCGTCGCTCACGGCGATGGTCGGCTTCTGGGCGACCCTGTCGCTGAACATCCCCGACTTCACCCGATACGCGAAGACGCAGCGCGATCAGATCCTTGGGCAGGCGCTTGGCCTGCCGACGACCATGACCCTGTTCGCCTTCATCGGCGTCGCCGTCACCTCGGCCACCGTGACCATCTTCGGTGAGCCCATCTGGGACCCGACGGTGCTCCTGGGCCGCATGGGCGGGGGCTTCGCGGTCGTGATCTCGCTGTTCGCCCTTTCGATAGCGACGCTCTCGACCAACATCGCCGCGAACGTCGTGAGCCCGGCGAACGTGTTCATCAACGTATCGCCCCAGAAGGTGACCTTCCGCATGGGCGCCATGATCACCGCGGGGTTGGGCGTCGCTATCTTCCCCTGGAAGCTCATTGAGAGCACGGGCGGATACATCTTCACCTGGCTGATCGGCTACTCGGCGCTGCTGGGTCCCATCGGCGGAATCCTCATCGTCGACTACTTCCTCCTGCGCAAGACGCGGCTGAACCTCAATGGACTCTACCGAGAGAACGGCCCCTACCGGTACCGTGGAGGATTCAACCCCGTCGCCATCGTCGCCTTCGTGCTCGCCGTGCTCCCCAACATCCCTGGCTTCCTCCAGGCCGCGGGGGCCCTCGAGCAGGTGGGGGAGCTCTATACAAACATCTACACCTACGCCTGGTTCGTGGGCTTCGGACTGGCGGGCCTCCTGTACCTGGTCGGCATGAAGCTCACGGGAGGCGCCAAGGACGACGCCGAGAGCGCTCCTGAGGGCGAGTTTGAGACGACGTCCTCGAAGACCGAGGTCTCTCATCAGCTCGGTCCGGACCACTCCCTGGCCGTGCCCATCGAGGAGGCCGACCCCATGGACGCCACCCTGGACGCGTCGATGATCACCGAGGACGTCGCTGAGGCCGCCCGAGAGGCCATGGTCCGGTCGGGGCTCGCCGTGGGCGAGTCCATCCACGAAGACACCGCGGGAGCCGAGGCCGAGGCCTCGACCCAAGAGCCCGATGAGGAGAAGCCCCATGAAGACTGATTTCCCATTTGGAGAGCGCAGCTACGCGTTTCAAGAGTACGTGGACTGCAAGAACTGGATCGATGGCTCTTGGGTCGACGCGGCGAGCGGGCAGACCATCCCGGTTCAGAACCCTCGCCACGAGCGAACCATGGGCGAGGTCTCCTGGTCGGACGCTCCGGATGTCGCGGCCGCAGTGGCCTCGGCGAAGGCCGCGCTCCCAGGCTGGAGGGCGACGCCGCTCAAGGAGCGCGTCCAGGTCCTCTTCCGAGTGAAACAGATCATGGAGGCGAACCTCGATGAGCTGTCGTGGCTGCTGAGCCACGAGAACGGCAAGACCATCGCCCAGGCCAGAGGCTCCGTGCTCAAGGGCATCGAGTGTGTGGAGTACGGGACGTCGATCTCCAACCTGGCGCAGGGCGAGCAGCTCGACGTGAGTCGGGGTATCAACTGCGAGGTGACCCACGAGCCGGTCGGGGTCTGCGCGGGCATCGTCCCCTTCAACTTCCCCACCATGGTGCCGCTCTGGATGCTGCCCCAGGCCTTGGCCGCAGGGAACACCTTCATCCTGAAGCCCTCCGAGCAGGTCCCGTACGGGTCCATGCGCCTCGCCGAGATCTTCAAAGAGGCCGGGCTTCCCGATGGTGTCCTCAACATCGTCAATGGGGGCCGAGAGACCGTCGAGGCCCTGTGCGACCACCCGGGCATCGGAGCCATCGGCTTTGTCGGCTCCACCAAGGTCGCCCAGATCGTCTACGAGCGCGGCTCCAAGACCGGCAAGAAGATGCTCTGCCTTGGCGGCGCGAAGAACCACCTCGTCGTCGTCCCTGACGCCGATCAGGATCTCACGGCGTCCACCATGGTCGCCTCGGCCTACGGCTGCTCCGGGCAGCGCTGTATGGCGGCGAGCGTGATGATCGCCGTGGGCGACGTGCAGTCGATCATCGACAAGATGGTCGCGCAGACCCGGTCCATGACCCTGGGCGAAGACATGGGCTCGATCATTAACCCCGACTCCCGCGACCGCATCCTGAAGTACATCAATGACGCGGAGTCTCGGGGCGCTAAGGTCCTGGTCGACGGACGCGAGCACACAGTTGATGGCCAACCCGGCAACTGGATCGGGCCGACCATCATCGACAACGTGACGCCCGATATGCCCTGCGCCTTCGAAGAGATCTTCGGACCCGTGCTCTCGGTGATCCACGTGGACACCCTCGATGAGGCCATCGCTCTGGAGAATCAGAACCCCTACGGGAACGCCGCGGCGATCTTCACGACCAACGGTGGCGTCGCGCGATACGCTATCGAGCGGTTCAGCGCGGGCATGTGTGGCGTGAACATCGGCGTCCCGGTTCCTCGTGAGCCCTTCGCCTTCGGCGGCTGGAACGACTCCAAGTTTGGTCACGGTGACATCACGGGACAGGATGGGTTCCGCTTCTGGACGCGTCCACGTAAGGTCACGGCCCGCTGGGAGATGGCCAGCGACGCAACCTGGATGAGCTAGAGCCGGGCAGATCCGGACAAAGGATCCTCAACAGGAGAGGTTCATGGACACCCACGAGATGGTCGAGCTGTGCAAGAAGCACACCCTGTACACCTGGTCTCGTCAGGACGCGGTGAACCCGCTCCCCATCGAGCGAACGGAGGGCATCTGGCTGCACACGACTGACGGCCGGAAGATCCTCGACTTCAACAGCCAGCTCATGAGCGTGAACATCGGACATCACCACCCGAAGGTGCGTGAGGCGTTCAAGCGCCAGGCTGACGAGCTCGTGTTCGCCATGCCGGGCGCGGCGACCAAGATCCGTGCGCGGGTCGGCAAGCTGCTCGCCGATATCGCCCCAGGCGACATCAACAAGTTCTTCTTCTCTCTCGGCGGCGCCGAGGCCAACGAGAACGCCATCCGCGCCGCCCGCCTGTGCACCGGCCGCCAGAAGATCCTCAGCCGCTATCGGAGCTACCACGGGGCGACGAACCTCACGATGCAGCTCACGGGCGATCCGCGGCGCTGGGCGAACGAGCCTGGCGGTCCGGGCTTCGTGAAGGTGATGGACCCGTGGCCCTACAGCTACAGCTTCGGCAAGACCGACGCCGAGATCACCAGCGAGAACCTCAAGTACCTCGATGAGGTGATCATGTACGAGGGGCCGCAGAACATCGCGGCCATGATCATCGAGCCCGTCACCGGCACCAACGGCGTGCTCGCGCCGCCCGACGGCTACCTCCAGGGATTGAGCGAGCTCCTGAAGAAGCACGGGATTCTCCTCATCTGTGACGAGGTGATGGCCGGGTTCGGCCGAACCGGAAAGTGGTTCTCCTTCGAGCACGCGGGGATCGTCCCGGACCTGGTCTGCATGGCCAAGGGGCTCACGAGCTCCTACGCTCCCCTCGGAGCGGTCGGCATGCGCGACCACGTAGCCAAGTACTTCGAGGAGAACGTCTTCTGGGGCGGGCTCACCTACAACGCGCACCCCATGAGCCTGGCGGTCGCCGAGGCGGCCATCGGCGTGATGCGCGACGAGGGCATGCTCGAGAACGCCACCCGACTCCAGGCGGTGATGCGCGAGGAGATGGATCGGCTCACAGAGAAGCACCCGTCCGTGAAGGTGGGGCGGTGCATCGGCCTGTTTGGCATGATCGACATCCAGAAGAACAGCGCTGGCGAGCCCCTGGCGCCCTACAACGGTACCCACCCGGCCATGAAGGCGCTGGGCGCGAAGTTCCTGGAGCTTGGCCTGTTCACGTTCGTTCGCTGGAGCTCGTTCATGTGCAACCCGCCCCTTTGCATCACGGAAGACGAGCTGAGGCACGCCTACGGGATCATCGACGAGGCGCTCGCCGTGACCGACGCCGCCTTCGAGGGCTGAGCATGAGACGTGTGCTCGTGACCGGCGCGGGCTCAGGCCTGGGCCACTCCATCGCACTGGCCTTCGCTGCGCGGGGGGATCAGGTCCTGGCGACCGTGCGCGACGCGTCGCGGGCGGAGGCGCTCACAGCCGAGACTGAAGGGGTGACCTATCTCCCGCTGGAGCTCACAGACGAGGATTCACGTGAGGCGCTCGTCGGTGAGATCGGTGAGATCGATGTCCTCGTGAACAACGCAGGCTACGGAATCTACGGCGCCATCGAGGAGGTGGACCACGAGCGGGCCGCCGCCCAGTTCGAGGTGAACGTCACCGCGCCCCTGGCGCTCACCCGCGCTCTCCTGCCCGGGCTGCGCGCGCGGTCTGGGATGGTGATCTTCATCGGTTCGCTCGGCGGCCGCTTCGCCCTCCCCTTCCAGGCGCACTACTCGGCGACCAAGGAGGCGCTCGCCGCGGCGAGCGACGCGCTTCGTATGGAGCTCAAGCCTCTGGGCGTCCGGGTGACCTGCGTGGAACCGGGAGACTTTCAGACGGGCTTTACAGACGCGAGAGACTGGGGGCAGACCGGCGTGTCGGCCTACGCCGAGGCCTCCGCTCGATGCCGCAAGGCGGTCGTGAACACCGAGCGTCTTCACGGGGGACGGCCTGAAGAGGTCGCTCGCCTGGTCGTCCGGCTGAGCCACATGCACAACCCGCCAGCCCGACGACCCATTGGCTCGTGGGCGCGCACCATGGTCTTCGCCCAACGGCTCCTTCCGGACGCGATCCGAGAGCTCCTGGTGCGAAAGACCTACGACCAGTAGCGCTGGGCGTGTCCGCGACTCGACCGAGGCTCAGCCCTCGTTGGTCGTGAGCGAGGCGGTCTCGTCCTGAATGCTGTCCTTGCCCCAGAAGTTGTCGCGGTTGCTGGCGGCCTTGCGAGCCTCGGCCTTCGCCTGGCGCGCCGCGTTCTGACGGTCGACCAGCTCATGGTGGGTCGAGAAGTACTGAAGGCTGTGGCCGACGACCTGGTCCACCGAGGTGAAGCCGTGCTCGTCCATGAAGTCGGAGAGCCCGGTGCACAGATCCTGAACCATCTCGTAGCCCAGGAGCATGGCGCCGGTGCAGACCTGAACCGTGTTCGCGCCCATGAGCAGGAACTCGACGGCGTGGTCTGAGTTCCACACGCCGCCCATGCCGCTGACCGAGTAGTTGGGCATCGCCATGCAGATCTCTTTGACCATGCGCAGG
Organism: uncultured Pseudomonadota bacterium; assembly: GCA_937897815.1. Classification (GTDB taxonomy): domain Bacteria; phylum Myxococcota_A; class UBA9042; order PHBI01; family CALCNF01; genus CALCNF01. The sequence goes on from CALCNF010000296.1 coordinate 13,724, forward strand.
GCGATGGGCTTAACGGCCTGACCGGAGTAGCCCCCGGGGATGGACCCATCGGCGACCGTCGGCAGGGGTCGAAGGGTCTTGAGGTTCACTCCCGTGACCGCGAGAATGGTGTTGATGGCGCTCACGCCATGGGCGCCACCGTCGCGCGCGGCCTGAGCCGGCGTGGCGATGTCCGTGATGTTCGGCGTCATCTTGGACCAGACGGGAATATCGCACGCTTCGACCACCCAGCTGGTGACCTCGCGAACCATGTCCGGGTTTTGGCCCATGGCCGCGCCCATGCCGGTCTCGGGATGCCCGTGGGGGCATGAGAAGTTCAGCTCGAAGGCGTCTACACCACAGGCGGCCGAGCGCTCGGCCAGCTCCTGCCAGCGTGCCTTGTCATAGGACTCCATCAAGGACGCGATGAGGATCTTCTTCGGGTACTTCTCCTTGAGAAGCCTGAAGTCCTCCTCCCAGTCCTCGAAGGGCCGGTCGCTGATGAGCTCCACGTTCTGGAAGCCGATCACGTCCTTGTCCGCGTTGTAGTACTTGGCGTAGCGAGGCGCGAGGTTCACGACGGGTGTGTCGGTGAGGCTGGTCGTCTTGGCGATCACTCCGCCCCAGCCGGCGTCAAAGCAGCGCGAGATCACACGCGCGTTGGTCCCAGGAGGACCGGATCCGATCACGAACGGGTTCTCGAATTCCAGTCCATCAACGTTGATGCTCAAGTCGGCCATTCCCACCTCCGCTTGCTTAGAGGTTGGGAATGTATCACGGCTCCCGCCGGGGCTCCACAGAACCCCCGGTCGCCGCCGCGGCGCTCAGACCCAGTTGTCGGGGATCTGCGCGGGGTTGAGCGCGTAGAGCGTGGACTCCAGGAGGACGAATCCTTCGGAGGACTGATCAAGAGAGAGGCTCCTGAAGTGGGCCAGGAAGTCCGACCGGCTCATGGTGGCGAGCTCCGGCATCTGGACGTTCGCCGCCTCATAGGCCTGCTGCACCAAGGCGCCGCGATGGTGCATGAAGTGCTCGCAGATCTTGCTCCAGTAGCGCAGGTAGAGCACGTGCTTCATCACGAGCTCAAAGTCCGTGCCGCCGCCATCGGCGCTATGACTGCCGTGCCCGACCATCACCTGCAGGTTCGTGTACAGGCGGCTCAGATCGGAGCCGCTGATGACCCCATCGGAGTAGGCGGCCGTGTAGTGGTGCATGTCGCTGTCGACCAGGCTGCGCACCGTGGCGTAGTCCCGGGAGGCGTAGGGGCTCGCTGTCTGGTAATCGGTGTTGCCGCCCGCGTCCCGGGTCCACAGAGCGATGTTCAGGTCTCGCTTGCCGGTGCCGGCGGCGATCTCCTCGCGTCCCCCCTGCATCTTCTCGGGATCCATGACCCCCTCGGAGACCTGGGTCCAGGTCTTGATGTGACCGAGGGCGCCCGTCCAGGCGCTCGGGCTGTAGCCCACGTAGCCCCAGATGGACCGGAGGTTCGGGAAGATGGCGACGTACTGGTCGAGCTTCTTCACCTGGCCCGTGTTGCACGCCGAGAGCATCAGATCCTCGACCTGCCCCATGGCGTTGGGGAAGATCTGTACGAGCTTGGTCAGATGATCGAAGTCCATGGTGCCGTTGTCATCACCCCAGATGGACCAGCCCCCGCTGTGGCCACTAAAGATCACACGCTTGATCACGGAGCGTCCGGTCTCCGCCGAGTGCAAGATGCGGACGAACTGCGCCAGCTCGTCCATGCCCTTTCCACCGATCTCCTGGAGAAACGCCCGAATCTCATCACGCTTGGCGGCGCTCAGGGGTGTCAGGCTGCCCAGGAAGGCGTCCATGCCCTCGTCGGTGTCCAGGGCGACCACCTGACCGTTGACCAGCGCCGTGTCCTCTTGCCGACGCCCCGTGGCCGCGGCGACGCCTCCCGCGCCGACCTCGCCCTTGATGACGTTGTACTCCGGACCGCGAGAGCCAGGGTTGAAGGCCAGGTAGGCGATCTTGTCATTCTTGATCAGCCCCTGAAGACCATCGCCCTGAGGCTCTTGCGAGAGCCACTGCATGGTCACGTCGCCAGGGAGACCGTCGGCGGTGAGGCCCCGCGACTGCTGCCAAGCCGCGATCTTCTGAACCAGGGTGGCGTCCAGGCTTGTGCTCGAAGAGCCGACCACCTTGGCGATCTGGCTCCAGGCCTCGGCGGGCACGTCTCTCCCGGCGCACCAGGTCAGCGCGCCCTGGACCTGCTCGGCCGTCAGGGGGCCTGAGCTCGCGTTGGCCTGCTCCATCTGGACAGCGGCGCCAGCGAGCGAAGGCGCGCCTCGGCTCGAGCTGTGAGCCGCGCCGACGCCCTGATCGAGCAAGGACTGAGCGGAGCGCCCGGAGACGACGGCGTGGGCCACGGCGTCCGCGTGCTGCTCGTAGGCGTCTCCGGCGACACCGACCCCGCCCTGCAGCGACACGCCTGCGCGCTGCTGAACGACATGGGCCGCCTCATGAGCCGCCGTAAACAGCGACGGGGCGCTGGAGAAGGCGATCTGATCACCGCTGGCGTAGGCGTTGGCGCCCATCGAGCGCGTCGCGCCCTGGGCCTCGGGCCCGGTGTGGGCGCGGACGCCCGAGATGTCATGGGTCCCGAAGGACTCCTGGATTCGGTCCGCGAACGGCAGGGCTCCCGAGCTTCCGCTCAGGCCCTCATTCGCGCGCGCCTGGATCTGGTCGGTGCCCTGAGAGCCTCCGCCGACACGCTCCATCTGTACGGGCTGGCGGGCGTCGGGAGCGAGGGCCGCGACCTGGCTATCGTAGTCCATTCCACCGAGGTCCGGCCGCCGGGAGACGGACTCTGGAGCTTCGGACACACCGATGGGGTCCGTCTCTCGGTTGGGGGTGGATTCGAAGACCTTACTCAAGAGCGCCTCGCTCTAGTTGTTCCCCGGATCCCCTGCTCGGAGCCGCCGCACACGAGGCCGACCGTACGGGATTTGGCCCTGAGGAGCAAGGAGGCGGAACCCTCGCGGCCCATCCTGAGCCTTGCCCTCAAGCCGCGAAGAGACTACATGGTCCGTCGGCTACGGCACGGGAGGGGTGTGATGCGGCTGTTCTTGAGCTCCATAATCTGGGTCGCGCTGCTCGGCGCCTGCGCCGGGGAGACCGAAGAGTCGGCGAGCGCGGACGCGGGCTCGTGGTCCACGGTCACGCCCGACGCCTCCGTGGACACGACCCAGGACACCGCCCTGGACGCAGGGTCTTCCACCCCTGGGGACATCGCGGCAGTCCCCGACGGTTCCAGCCCGCCCGATGGCGCTCGGACCCAGGATGCGACCGAGCTCACGGACCTGCCGACTCCGCCGGAAGACGCGGGCGTCTCTGAGGACGCTATCGCTGCGGAGGACGCTGGCCCCGCAGAGGACACGAGCGATCCACCTCCGCCGATCTCGGATGGCGGCGTCGAGATCAACGAGAGCTGGATCGGCGGGACCTGCGAGGACGCTGGAGACTGCTGGAACAGCGACTTCTCCCAGACGCCGACCTGTGAGCTCAGCGGCTTCCCCAACGGCTTTTGCACCCAATCGTGCGCCCAGGCCGGCTCGGGCTCGTGGATCTGCCCGGACACCCAGTACGGTCCTTCGACAGGGGCCACGACGAGCCGGTGCATCACGACGGCCTCCGGCGCTCCGACCTGCGCCACGGAGTGCGACTTCGACCTCTCCCCCACCGGGTGCAGGCCCGGGTACGGATGCTTCCTGCGCCAGCGGCACGGCGAGCCCCATAAGATCTATCCCATCTGCCTGCCGAACGAAGCCCAGGGCTGGCCGGGCGAGCCGGCGAAGGGCTTCGACATCGGAGACGCCTGCGGTCTCGACACCGACTGCGAGAGCCTCATGTGCCTTCAGCTTCCCGGCGGCTACTGCACCAAATCCCATTGCCAGTTCACGGGCTGCCCCAGCGGCTCTACATGCTACGGGTTTGAGAGCGGTGGCAGCGCGTGCCTGCAGGACTGTGCGTCCGCGAACCAGTGCCGCGAGAACGAGGGATATACCTGTGACTCCTATGGTTCCTGTTGGCCCGCCGAGGGGCCCGTCGTGACCGCGTGGGACGCCAGCGTCGGACCCGAAGATTGCGCCAGCGCCTGGTCCGCAGGCCTGAGCCCCTGCGACAGCTTCCCGGATGACTACGTCGTGGCGAATAAGGGCGCCCGAAACCTGGCGCTCTGCCAGTCCGGTGAGGAGCTCGCGAGCTTTCATATGGGCCTCGGCTTCGCGCCCATGGGCGACAAGCAGGTCGAGGGCGACGGGAAGACCCCTGAGGGCGTCTTCTATGTCTCAGCGTTGGTTCCCAACTCCAAGTACTACAAAGCTTTTCTCATCAGCTATCCGGATGTGCAGGACGCCGCCTGGGGGTACGCCGAGGGCTTGATCTCAGGATCTGAGAAGGACGCGATTGATGCCGCCCACGCCGCGTGCGTGACCCCGCCCCAGACCACGGCGCTCGGCTCCTACATCGAGCTTCACGGTGAAGGCGGGGGGCAGGACTGGACCTGGGGCTGCATGGCGATCGAGAACTTCGAGCTCGATCAAGTCTGGGCGTCGCTCGGCCCCTCGGACTCGATCGTCGTCAAGCCCTGAGCGCCGCTCTCGAGGGCAAACTGGAGGCCGACGACCAGAGCGCGTAGGCTTCTCTTCATGAGAGGTGATTCATGACCGTACGCTTTCCGTTGGCCCTCCTCCTTCTGGGCGTCGTCGCTTGCTCGGACTCTGGTACTGGAGAGGCGGGCAGCGCGACCCCCAATGACGACGTCGTGAGCGGCGTCGACGGCGGGATCGTCTCCAATGACGCCGCCACGGGCGACAGCGTGGAGGGAGACGACGCGCTCCCACAGACCGACACGGTCACGGTCGAAGACACGGTCACGGTCGACGACGCCGCGGACCCCATGGAGGACGCAGGCGTGGTCGACGCGTCGCTTGAGCCCGATGTGGCTCCGGAGCCCGACACGACGACAGAGCCCGACACGACGACAGAGCCCGACACGACAACAGAGCCCGACACGACGACAGAGCCCGACGTGGCTCCTGAGCCTGACGTCGCCCCGGAGCCTGACACGACGCCCGAACCGAGCGTGCTCACCGCCATGATCACGACGCCAGCGAGCGGGGAGATCTTCGAGGTCGGGACGACCGTCTCGTTCAAGGGCGTAGTCACCGACAGCGTGTACGACGCCGCAGACCTGCAGGTCACCTGGACCCTCAATGGATCCGAGGTCCTCCTGGAGACGGCGGCGGCGCTCGGCGGCTGGTCGGAGCTGGAGCACACCTTTGAGACGGCCGGAAACCAGAGCGTGACCTTGACGGTGACCAACCCGGATGGGGACGAGAAGGTGGCCGATATCTCCCTTGGGATCTGCACCTACGGCGACGTCGAGAGCTTCGACCAGCCCCTCTCGGGCGGTGACTGGACCGTGTACGGAGACGCCTACTGGGACTCTGGGGGCTGGCTCGAGATGACCGGGAACCTGCAAGGAAAGAAGGGAGCGATCTTCAACACAGCCGAGATGGTGAACCCGGGTGACGTCGAGATTCAGTTCTCGATCTGGACCGGCGGAAATGAGCAGCTGAGCCCCTCTCCAACCACAGGCGCTGACGGGTTCACCATGAGCGTGATCAACGCGCCCACGGTCGCGGATCTGGAGAACGTCATCGCCACCGCGGGCAACGGCGGCTGCATGGGATACGGCGTAAGCGGCGAGTGCGGGAACATGACCCTCGACGCGTTCCACGTCGAGTTCGACACGTGGCAGAACAACAACCACAAGGACCCTACCCCCAAAAACCACATTGCCATCACCCTCGATGGCGACCCATCCAGCCACATCCTCTGGGCAGAACAGGTGCTCGAA
>CALCNF010000297.1 GCA_937897815.1 uncultured Pseudomonadota bacterium
ACGAGAGCCACTTCACCCTCGCGCTTCTGGCCAAGCGTCGGGCGGGGATGGGGCAAGAGGGCCAGCTGGAGCGCGCGGTGCACTTCGTCACCCTCGCCAACCGGCTCGAGGCTACCGCCGAGGGTCTGAACCTTGAGGGCAACCTCGCTTACCTGACCGCCCTTGAGGACTGCCCAGGCGGAGATAAGGACCCCTCACCTGAGACCCGACCCGCCCTGGAGAGCCGACTGCGAGAGGCGGTCGCCCTGTGGAAGCAGGCCTATGACCTCGACCCCACCGCCCTGGCTCCCCTCTACAACAGCCAAGCCGTGCTTCGGCAGCTGGGGGATGACGAGGTGGCCGATCCGCTCCTGACACTCGCCCTCAAGCGCGACACGATGGAGGTGACCCGTTGGAACCGGGACATCGCCATGGAGAACAACCTGCTCATGTGTCGCATGACCGACGCGGGCAACCGTCATCTCATGGACATGGCCCTCCCCTTACCTCGGCTGCGGAGCGTCGCGCGAAGCGACTCGGGTGAATCGACGGCGCTGCTTCTCCCCTATGCGAGCGCTTTCGTGGGCATGGTGGGCGCGGATCGCATCGGCCTGGCGGGGATCGGAGGTGTCCTCGGGGTTCTTCTGTTCTCGATTCTGGCTTGGCTCGTCAAGGTGTCTCGAGATTGCTCCCGTTGTGGCGCAGTCGCAGAACCGAGCAGCCGAATCGAATCAGGTGGCGAGATCGTTTGCGAGGCGTGTGTTCTGACCGACATCCGCAAGAAGCTCACCGACGCCAAGGAGCAATGGTTCGCCGAGAAGCGCCGGGAGGAGGCCGCTCGCCGGTGGGAGCAGATCTGCCGAGCGCTTACCTATGTCCTGCCCGGAATGGGGCACCTCCTCAAGGGGCGAACGCTTCGTGGTCTCTTTGTCATCGCGACCATTACGCTGGCGGCCGTCGTCCTCCTGGAGGGTCACGTTGTGACGACCGACCCACGGCAACCGACCGCACACGGCTCAGGACGCGCGCTCCTCCTTGGGCTGATGCTGGGCGGCACCTGGATCATGGCGCTGATCGACATCTACGCCATTGGAGGTGACCGGTGAGCCAGTCCATTCCCTTGGCTGGCGGAGGGGGTTCTCCGCCGCGCGGGCCCTCAGACGGCAGCCTGCGAAGCGTGCTCGCCCACCTGAACGATGACGAGCGGTCGGGGATCGTTGAGACACAAGACGGCGACAACAATACCACCCGTCTCCACCTTCGGCGCGGCACGATCGTGTCGGTTGAGCAGACCTCGAACGCGGACAGCTGGTTGCTCGCCGAATACATGCTGCGCACGAAGAGCATCTCAACACGGGCGCTTCTCAAGGCTCGGAAACGGGCGTTGAAGAACGATCAGGCCCTCGAAGAGGTGCTGATCGAACGCAAGCTGCTCAGCGAGGACCTCCTGAAACGGCTCATGGCTCTAGAAGCCGAAGAGACCTTGATGCCGCTTTTTCGGGTCGAAGGGCTGGAGGTAAAGTTCCTCGAAGAGCGCCCCATACCCGCGCTCTTCGGCTCCCCTCTTCCCTTGAGCTACGTCCTCAAGGAGGCAGAGCGCCAGGCCAAGCGGTGGCCAGCCCTCCGGCGAAAGGTCGGACGACCCGACGCGATCTATCGACTCGATGGGGCCTTCTCCACGAGCGCCATGGGCTTCGAGCCGGCGGACGAAGAGGATGAGCTGGAGATCGAGCTCAGCGGAGACGCTCGCCTCGTGTACTTCTTCGTCAACGGTCGCAGGACGACCGAGCAGATCGCCCGGTGCTGCGCCT
>CALCNF010000298.1 GCA_937897815.1 uncultured Pseudomonadota bacterium
GTCTACGTGGACAACGCGGTGGACGCCCACGTGGCGGCGCTCGAGCGCCTGAGCCCCGGGTGCCCCATCGGCGGGGAGACCTACTTCATCAGCCAGGATGAGCCCGTTCCCCAGGCCGAGTTCATGAATCGAATGTTGGAGGCGGTAGGTGTACCGCCCGTGACCCGGACCGTTCCGGCCGGGGTCGCCTATCTGGTTGGCGCGCTCTTCGAGCTGATCTTCGGGCTCTTTCAGATCAAGCGGGAGCCCATGATGACTCGGTTTCTAGCGCTCCAGCTCTCCACCGCCCACTGGTACGACATCTCGGCGGCCAAGCGCGATCTGGGCTACGCGCCGAGGGTCTCCATCGAAGAAGGGATGGAGCGTATCCGGGCGGCCCACGCGGCGGGATCCATTCACGTCTAGGCCGCTCAATCAGGCTCGAACTGTCTAGGCCGCTCAATCAGGCTCGAACTCGCCCGTAGGGTCCCGTCGCAGGCGCTCGTCCTGCTCCTCCTTGAGCAGCAGGCAGTCTCCGACGACCAGGACCTCGATCTGGGTGCCCATGAAACAATGAAAAGCATCCTCCGGCGTGCACACGATGGGCTCGCCTCGCACATTGAAGCTCGTGTTCACGACCATCGGGCAGCCCGTGATCGCCTTGAAGGCTGAGATCAGCGCGTGGTACCGCGGGTTCGTGTCCTGGTGAACTGTCTGAACGCGGGCTGAGTAGTCCACATGGGTGACGGCCGGGATCTCCGATCGGACCACGTTCAGCTGATCGATGCCGAACAGTCGCCGCTCTTCCTCGGTCATCTCACGCCTGCGCTCCGCCTTCACACCAGCGACCAGCAGCATGTAGGGGCTGTCGGAATCGAGCTCGAACCAGTCCCCTACATCGTCTCGCAGGACGGAGGGCGCGAACGGTCGAAAGGACTCGCGATTCTTCACCTTGAGGTTCAGGGTTCGCTGCATGGTCGGCGACCGGGGATCACCGAGGATCGAGCGCGCGCCCAGCGCCCTCGGCCCGAACTCCATACGGCCCTGAAACCAGCCGACCGCCTGACCATCCGCGAGGGCCTGAGCCGTCTTACCCACCACCTCCTCAGCGGAGAGGACCTCGAAGCGGGCACCCAGCGCCGCGAGCCGCGCCTCGATGTCGCCCTGCTCAAAGCCAGGCCCCAGGTAGGAGCCACCCATAGCGTCCTTCCCGTCGGACACCGAGCGCTCCTGACCCAGGAACATATGGTGGGCGCACAGCGCAGCTCCCAGAGCCCCTCCAGCGTCTCCGGCCGCCGGCTGAATCCAGATGTTCTCGAAGGCCCCGTCGCGAAGCACCTTCCCGTTGGCGACGCAGTTGAGGGCGACACCGCCGGCCAGGCAGAGGTTCTTGGCTCCGGTGGTCTCGGCCAAGGAGCGGGTGATGCGCAGGACGGCCTCCTCAAGCACAGCCTGCGCCGAGGCCGCCACGTCCATGTGGAAGGGCTCGAGGGGCTGGTCAGACTGTCGCGCTGGCCGCCCAAAGAGCTTGTCGAAGCGGGCGTTGGTCATCCGCAGACCGGTGCAATAATCGAAGTAGCGCTGATCGAGCCAGAAGGAGCCGTCCTCCTTGAGGTCGACCAGGTGGTTGAGGATCAGATCCTTAAAACGGGGCTCACCATAGGGCGCGAGCCCCATGAGCTTGTACTCACCGCTGTTGACGCGAAACCCGCAGTAGTGCGTGAACGCGCTGTAGAGGAGCCCCAGGCTGTGGGGCCAATGGATCTCCTTGAGCACCTCGAGCTTGTTTCCATGTCCACGCGCCACAGAGGTGGTCGCCCACTCCCCGACGCCGTCCATGGTCAAGACGACCGCCTCCTCGAAGGGTGAAGGAAAGAAGGCGCTTCCGGCGTGGCTCAAGTGGTGCTCCGAGAAGAGCAGCCGCTCCTCCCAATCGACCTCCGGGGCGAGCTCGGCCAGGGATCTCGCCAGGAGTGACTTCTGAAAGAGCTTCTCCTTAAGCCAGAGCGGGAGCGCCATCTTGAACGACTTGAAGCCGCGTGGCGCAAAGGCGGCGTAGGTCTCAAGCAGCCGCTCGAACTTGAGAAACGGCTTGTCATAGAAGACCACATGGTCGACCTCAGAGAGGGACACGCCCGCCTCATCGAGGCAGTACTGGATCGCCCTGAGCGGAAAACCTGCGTCGTGCTTCTTGCGACTGAAGCGCTCCTCCTGAGCCGCCGCCACGATGACGCCGTCTTCGAGGAGAGCAGCTGCGCTGTCGTGATACAGCGCGGACAGTCCGAGGATGCGCATCAGGTCGATCGACTCCGTTCCTAGAATACCGTGTAGATGAACGGGGCGATCGCGCTGCCCTCGCCGAAGACGAGGAGCCCCCCGAGGAGCGCCATCATCAAGAACATGGGGAGCAACCACCACTTCTTGCGCGCCCTGAGGAACGACCACATTTCACCGGCAAAGGACATCATTTCTCTCCAGCTAGAACTGTTGCCGCAGCGACTCAGGCTCAGGCCCAGGAGGCGTACGGTCGATCCAGTAGCTCATCTTCGAAGGTTCGCGTTTGAGGGCCAGGCTGTCTCTCCCGAGCAGCCGCATCAGCAGCCCGGTAGGCACGACCGCCCCCACGAATAGGACGACCATCA
>CALCNF010000299.1 GCA_937897815.1 uncultured Pseudomonadota bacterium
CATCACCCAGTGCGGCTACGACAACATGATCTGGGACAACCAGGGCGGCGCCGGCCAGTGGTGCAACCAGGACGGCGGGTGTCAGGGTGACGTCCTGACCTGGGGTGAGTACCCCACCGCCCAGGTCCAACGACTCTCTGGGAAGTGGCACCACAACTGTATGATCCATATCTCCAACGCCAACCAGCAGACCGGCGTGGTTCGATGTTGGGGTCGAAACACCCATGGGCAGCTCGGCATTGGCAACTCGCAGCCAGTCGGCGACCAGGAGACCGACATGGGAGATGCGCTTTCGCCTGTCTCCCTCGAGGGCTTCGTCATGAGCGTCACGACGGGCTACCTCCACAGCTGCGCGATCCTCCATGGCGGCCAGGTCAAGTGCTGGGGCCATGACGCGACGGGAGCGCTGGGGCAAGCGAGCTACATAGGAAACATCGGTGACACCGTGGGTGAGATGCAGGATCTGGATCCCATCGACCTTGGAAACGATAGCAACGGAAACGAGCGGTCTGGCCTCCAGGTCGCGGCCGGTTCCGGCTTCACCTGCGTGCTTCTCAGTGACCGACAGGTGAAGTGCTTTGGCAGCAACGATAAGGGGCAACTCGGGAACGGAACGACCGACAACTCCGGCTACATCCCGGGTGAGAACATGCCAACCGGTGATGGGATCCCGAACGTGTTGGACTCCAATGGGGATCCCCTGACCCACATTCACGCCATCGCCGCCGGCGAGAGCCACGCGTGCGCCATCGACCAGGACGGCGGCGCCTACTGCTGGGGCAATAACCAGTCAGGACAGCTGGGCGTCGGCCTGGAGGACACGTACTTGACGAAGGCCGAGAAGGTCCAGCTTACCGACCAGCACATCTACCAACTCTACCTCGCGAAGGGGCACTCCTGCGCGCTTCTCCCTGGAGGCCAGGTCAAGTGCTGGGGCTTCGGCGCCGATGGCGCTCTGGGATACGGGAGCACCACAGGGTTCGGCCTGAGCGTCGAGGATATGATGATTCTACCGCCCCTCGACCTGGGTGCGAACGAGGACGGTGTGCCCCATAGCGCTGAGCGCCTGATCACGGGTCCGGAGAGACACACATGCGCTGTGCTCGTGGGTGGGAGTCTCAAGTGCTGGGGCCTCAACGCTGGCGGCGTGCTGGGCCTGGGTCTGCCCGCCGGCCAGAAGATTGGTGATGGGAACGATGAGATGGGCGACTGGCTCCTCACGGTGGACCTGGGGACGGACCTTCAGGTGCTCGAGGTGACCGGTGGAGAGAAGCACAACTGCGCGCTGCTTGAAGACGCCAGCACCAATCTAGGCATCAAGTGCTGGGGCTACAACGGAAGTGATGACAAGAAGGGCGCGACTGGGCAGCCCGCGAATTGGACGCTCGGCACGAGCCCCGCTCACATGGGGGACAACCTGCCGTGGGTCGACCTGGGGATCAGCAGCGCGAAATGGAACAACGGGGACGCCGCCAGCGCCCCCTGAGGCGCGCCCCTAGTCCTGCTTCACACCTGTGATGTTCCAGTACAAGGTGCACTCACCGAGCACAGGAATCGTGAAGCTGTCTGCGCTCAAGCCCTCAAACGTCTCCAGGCTCGTGAACGTCACGTCGATGCTCTCGACGTGATTCAAGGTGATCCCGGCGGTGGTCTGTGAGTAGGTCGCGGTCATCTCCAAGTCCTTCCCCACGAGCGTCCCCGTGTAGTGAAGATCGTACTCCAGGACATCCCCGGTGGCGTCCACAGTGCCGTCCTCGTTGACGACCAGATCGACGACCAGATCAAAGTAGGTCGATGGCCCCATGCCGCAGGCGTCCTTCTCGTTGGGATCGGCCGAGATCTTCCACGTACCGTTGTAGAAGCCTTTGACGCACTGAGCATCCTTCGAGCACAGGTCATCGTCCTCGTGACAGCCCACGCAGAACTCGTCCTCGCCGCAGGCGACGGAGACGGACTCCTTCTCCCCACAGGAGTCGTACCAATAGATGGTGTTGCCCGAGCAGCGCTCCTCGGCCTTCGGGAGACAGGCCTCCACGCAGGCCCCCGAGGAGCAGTAGCCGACCTCGGCGCAGTTCTCGATGGTGTCTCCGAGGATCCCGCACGAATCCACCCAGACGACAACGTCCCCGTTGCAGACCTTCTCCCACTGGGGCTGGCAGACCTCCGCGTCGTCGGTCGGTCCAGCCTCGGGTCCAGGAGTCGTGACGTCTGAGACGGCCGAGCTGTCCCCGCCCGAGGCGTCATTCGACGCACCTCCCGGGTCACAGGAGCAGTCGCCCCACAGGTCCCCCGAGTCGTCGCACTGCTGGACTCCCTGGCCCCCTCCGGCGCAGGGGCACTCCTGATAGACGCCCGGGTCACAGATGTTGTTCGAGCCAGAGGAGCCGCTGTCGCAGGCCGTCAGCGAGGCCGCGAGCAAGAGGACGACGATGAAGACGAGCGCGCGTGACATGGGGGGCTCCTCAAGAGAGGTGGGGGATCGCGAGTAGGGTCATGGAGCTTGCAGAGCGAGCTGACGCCGTGCCCCACAAGGCTACATCGACAGGGAGCCCTTACGAAAATCGCTCTTGCCCAGGATGGCGTTGATGAGGACGGGCTTGCCGCCACGAGCGACCTCCACGGCCTCGGCGAGCGCGGCGTCCATCTGGTCTTCGCGGTCCACGCGAATCCCGTGACAACCGCAGCCCTCAGCCACCGTGTGGTAGTCCATGTAGGTGAGCACGGTGGCCACATCATCGCCGAGGATCTCGGCCTGGTCCCGGGTGATCTGGGTCCAACCGGCGTCGTTGCCCACAACGGCGATCACCGGCAGCCCGTGACGGGCGAAGGTGTCCATCTCCATCAAGCTCATGCCGGCCGCGCCGTCTCCATAGAGGAGCCACACGAGGGCGTCCGGGCGCGCCGCCTGCACCCCCATAGCGAACCCGGCGCCGACGCCGAGGGTCCCGAAGACGCCCGGGTCGAGCCAGCTGTAGGGCGTGGGAGGTGAGACGATGTAGGAGGCGGTGGCGACGAAGTCACCTCCGTCTCCGATGAGCACGCTGTCTGCCGTGAGGTGGCGCTCAAGGGCCTGACAGAATCGAAGCGGGTTGAGGTGATCGACCTCGACCTCGCCCATCTGCAAGATCTCCTGCTCCCGGGCCGACTCCCGGCCTCGAAGCGTCTCAAACCAGGCGTCGCGAGCGACGGAGCCGCCCGACGCGTTCGAGAGGGCGACGAGGAAACCGTGGGGGTCGGTGAGGGCCGCCAGGTCAGGCCGGCGGTTCTTCGTGAGGTCCTCCTTGGAGAGGTTCACGCCGATCACGGTCGTTCGGTTCACGTGGGCGCCGTAGTCCAGGCGGAAGTCCGCCGGGACCCCCGCGAGGATCACCAGGTCCGATCCCTTCAGCGCGTTCCGCCGCTTATGACGAAACTGCAGCGGATGGGCCACGCCGAGGAGCCCTCGGGCCATCCCGGACAGGTAGGTGGGGATCCCCAGGCGCGTGACCGCGTCCACCAGCTCCTGGGCTCGGTCAGGATGCAGCATCACCTGACTGCCAATGACCAGCACGGGGCGCTTGGCCCCATCAAGGAGCTTGGCCGCGCGGCCAACGAGCCCCCCGGGCGCCTCTGGAGCCGAGCGGGAGGGCGGCGCGGAGATCGCGGGATAGGGCTTGGAGAACAGGCGATCGAGATGCCAGCGAATGTACCCAGCGGTGATCTTCTCGATGAGATTGGGATCCTCGATCTCGGTCTTCACCGCGTACCAGGAGCGCACGATGGACTCGTCGTAGAGGAGATCAACGGCCAGCTCGACGAAGACCGGGCCGGGCACGCCACGCTTGGCCTGGCGAAAGGCCTCTTCGAGCGCCGGGATGACCTCGCGCTGGGTGTTGGGTCGCGCGGACCACTTCACGTGGGGTCGGATCATGGCCAGCTGGTCGATGTCTTGAAGGGATCCCCGACCTCGAAGCATGGTCGCTGTAGCGCCGCCGATCACGACAAGAGGCGACTGAGCCAGCTGGGCGTTCTTCACCGCCGTGATGGTGTTCGATACGCCTGGGCCGGCCGTGACAGCTGCGACCCCGGGGACCCCGGTCACGCGCCCTGTGGCGTCGGCCGCGAAGACCGCGTTCACCTCATGGCGGGTGTCGATGATTCGGATGCCGAGCTTCTTGCTCTCAACCAGAATGGGCGAGATGTGTCCGCCGCACAGGGTGAAGATCTGCTCGACGCCCTGGGCCGCGAGCACCTGCGCGACCTGTGTTCCACCGTCCATCTCGCTCTGACCTCCCCCCATCGACAAGGCCCTCTCATATCACAGGCCGGTCGCTTCGGGCGCCCTCGCCCCCTCCTCGGCGCGCACCAGTCTCTGGGTCGTGACCGCCGCCAGGGCCACCAGAATCACGGACGCCGCCACGCAGGCGAACAGCCCCTCAGAGCCCTCACCGGAGGCCTCATAGAGGACGCCGCTCAAGACCGTCCCCACGGCGCGACCCGCCGCGTTGGCCATGTAGTAGAAGCCGACGCGGGTCGACACCCCTTCACGGTCCGAGTAGGCGACGATCAGGTAGCTGTGGATGGCCGAGTTCGCCGCGAAGACCGCTCCGAAGATCGCCAGGGCGATGAGGATCCCGACCGCGGAGATCGCGAACCACCCGAGGAGCACCTCAAGGGCGATGAGCGGGAGGAGGAGCAAGAGCGTCCACGCTCCCAGGGTGCGCGCACGGGGCGGCTCCCCTCCGCGAGACACCCACCCGGGAGCGCTAGCCTGGATCAGCCCATAGCCGATCACCCAGGCGGCCAGGGTGCCGCCCACCGCGTCATGCGACCAGCCAAGTACGCTTGAGGCGAACAGGGGAAGCGCCAGGACGAACCAGGCGTCACGAGAGCCGAACAGGAACAAGCGCGCGAGGGAGAGCCAGCCGATCCGAGCGTCCGAAGGGATGAGCGACTTCAGTGGGATCTTCTGCTCGGCCCGGCCAGGACTTTTAGGGAGCGACCAACCCGAGAGGACCGCGGCGACGGCAAGGCCTAAGGCCATGGCGCCGCAGGTCTCCTGAAAGCCAAAGGCGCCCAGGCTCCAGGCCCCGAGAAAGAAGCCCACACCCTTAAGAGCGTTCTTGGAGCCCGTGAGCCAGCTCACCCAGCGCATGAGCTGAGAGGAACGATCCTCGGGGACGACGAGCTTGATGTAGCTCTTGGCGCTCATCTTCGTCAGGTCTTTTGCCACACCGGAGAGCACCTGCGTCAGGGTCAGCCAAACCACCGTCAGCGCCGCGTCTTCGACCCGCAGCATGGCGCAGGCGACGATCTGGAGCGCCAGTCCCGCGATCAGGGTCGCCTTCAGACCTGTCCTGGAGCCGATCCAGCCGCCGAGCCCGTTGGTCACCACGCCCATGAGTTCGTAGGCGAAGAAGATCGCCGCGAGCAGCAGCCCGCCGATCCCCTGCTCGTGCAGGTGAAGCAGCACGAGCATACGAAGGGCCCCATCCGTGAGCGTAAACGCCCAGTAGGCCCCCGTGATGATCCCGTAGTTCCGAACGCTCTCCATAGCCTCCTCACTACACCATCGCGACCCGAATGTGAGCAGAGCTTTTCCCGGACGCATCACCGGACCATTCGAGCGCTCGCCCCACAAATCTCCGAGAGACTCCGACGGAATAGTTTCGCCGTTTTGGTCGTTTTGATTGACCTAAAGCGCTCAAAACGACCAAGCTTCGACGCCATAACCGCCCAAACGGGGGAAATCGTGAACCTCACAGAACGCATCAACCACGGATTCGACGTCATCGGCGCCGAATGGATCATGTGGCTCCTGCTCGTCCTTAGCGCGCTCTCGCTGGCGTGCATCGTGGAGCGCTGGCTCTTTCTTCGGAAGCGCCGCGTCGACCTCGAGAGCGCTTGGAGCGACATGAAGAGGCGCTTCGACGCAGACACCCCTGGAGAGCCCGAGTCATCGGGGAACAGCATGGAGGAGCGCGTCGCCCTGAGCCTTCTCGCGGAGCGCGAGCGGCCGGCCGCGGCCCTCGAAGACATCGCCCGAGCCTCGGTGGAGGCGGAGAAGCTGGAGTACAACCGCCGCCTGGGCTTTTTGGCGACGGTCGGCTCCAACGCGCCGTTCATCGGGCTCCTCGGGACGGTCGTCGGCATCGTCGAGGCCTTCGCGCGCCTGGCCGACGCGGCGCCCGGCGCGAACCGCTCGCAGTTGATCATGGGCAGCCTGGCCGAGGCCCTGGCCGCGACCGCGGTCGGTCTGGTCGTCGCGATCCCCGCGGTCGCCGCTTACAACTGGTTTCAGCAACAGGTCGATGACTGTGAGGCTCGGGCCCAGATCCTCGTCCGCCGCATCATCGCCAGGTTGAGGTAGCGCTATGGGAGCCGAGACCGGATCTAGAAAGGGCCCCATCGCGGCCATCAACGTCACGCCGCTGGTCGACGTGATGCTCGTCCTGCTCGTGATCTTCATGGTGACCACCGAG
>CALCNF010000300.1 GCA_937897815.1 uncultured Pseudomonadota bacterium
CCCCTTGGAAGTACCTGGACAAGAGCTACCGCAACGGCCGTTCCAAACGCTGGAAGAAGGGTGAGCGCGTCGACCTCGTCGCGAGCTACAAGAACCCGGGGATGGTTCAGAGGCTGCTCAAGCGGTGGGCGAAGGAGTTTCCTGAGCGGACCCACCTGGAGCGCATAGGCAAGAGCCGACAGGGCCGGTCGATCTGGGCCCTGGCCATCGGTGACCAGCCCAAGCCTGGGGGCGACGCTCCCACGCTGCTTCTCAATGGGGCCCACCACGGAAACGAGCCCATCTCCGTCGAGTTTGTCCTCGAGGCGGCCGACGCGCTGCTCTACGCACCACCAGGCGACGAGCTGCGGACCTGGCTGGACTCCCGTACGGTCTGGGTGGTCCCCGCCGTCAACCCTGATGGCCTCCACGCGTTTCTTGAGGTGACGGCGCGCACGGGTCGCAAGAACGGCCACGACCATGACCGGGATGGCGAGCGGGAGCGCCTGGAGGGCATCGATCTCAATCGTAACTATCCGTTCCGTTGGGGTGCGCTGGGCGAGAAGGGGAGCCGGTCACGCCCGAGCTCCGTCTATTACCGAGGCTCAGGCGCCGCCTCGGAGCCCGAGGTGAAGGCCATGATGAAGCTCGCGAAGCGAGAGCGCTTCGCGGCTGCGATCAGCTACCACACGGGCACCGTCGCCATCCTGGCTCCTTATACGATCCCCGGTGTCGAAAACCCGCCTCAGAACGAGGCTTGGACGATCGCGGAGGAGATGGTTCAGGCCATGCCCCGCCACGCCCAGGACCGGGACTTTGAGCTGAAGAAGAATCTCTACCCCGTCGACGGTACCGATCAGGACTGGCATCGCTTCGCCAACGGGACCGTCGCGCTCCTCGTCGAAGGAGCGCGGCAGACGCCGAGGCGCGTGCGCAAGCGCACGAAGGTGATCGAGAGCGTCGCGCCCGCCTGGCGGTTCCTCCTTCGCCGCTTCACTACCGGACGCCTCCTGGACATCCGCGTCTCCGACGGCCAGGGCCACGGGATCGACGCGGAGATCGTGATCCAGGGCCTGGAGCCGAAGGCCGGCGAGGTCTGGGGGACCCGATGCCCCTCGGGCCGAACCCTGCGCGCCTTGCCGTCGAGCGGCACATGGACCGTGGAGGTGAAGCGCCCTGGGCGACCCTCCGTGCTTCGAGAGGTCGCGGTGGAGGACGGTCCCGTTCCCGTCCACATCGTCCTTGAGGACGCTGAGACTTCCGAGCGCTGTGCGGCGGAGAGCGCTCCGTAGCGTCGGGTTCAGGCCTGCGACGATCCCCTGCGCAGGCGCAGGCCATGGATCAGCACCAACACGACGAAGGCGCCCACGCCGAAGAGCAGATAGCCGGCCTCGGCGACCACGCCGAGCCCCAGAATCCCCGCGCCCGTGACGATGTAGAACAGGGGCAGCCAGGGGTAAGCGGGCGACCGGTAAGGGGCCTTGAGCCCCCGGCGGCGAAAGATGAAGACCGAGCCCACGGTGAACAGGCTCAAGAGGATCATCACCGCGCCGGTCCACGTGACCAGCAGGCTGAAGCTGCCGGTGAGCACCAGAAGCCCGCACCAGGCGCCCTGTATCCAGAGGGCGGACGTCGGCGTACCGGAGTCGCTGTCGAGCTTCGCGAGCCCACCCCAGAGGTAGCCATGCCGCCCCATGGCCAGGGCGACACGGGAGCCAGCCATGACGGTCACGTTCAGACCCGCGATGATGAGCAGGAGCATGAAGAGGGCGAACGCGTCGGCCCCAGCGTCCCCGACAAACGCGCGGGCCAGCATCACGCCGGTGTTGCGCTCACTCGCCATCACGTCCAGGGGGATCAGCGCGTAGAACGCGGTGTTCAGGAGCAGGTAGACGACCAGGGTCACGAAGAGCCCACCGACGATGCCTCGCGGCAGCGTGCGCTCAGGCTGCTTCACGTCGCC